>JBEAUN010000188.1:0-3871 GCA_041161415.1 Pseudomonadota bacterium
CAATTGGGGTTGAAGTAGCCGATGTCGATATCGCACAGGTGCAGGTGGTTGATGGAGATGTCGCAGCTCACCGTCACCCCTTGGGCGCGGGCCTCGTCGATCAGCTTCAATCCCGCCGCGCTGGAAATACGCGTGATGTGGAGCTTCACGCCCGCGGCTTGCGCGAGTTGCAGCAAGGTGGCGATGCGCAGGGTTTCGGCTTCCACCGGAATGCCGCGCAACCCCAAGCGCGTGGCCACTTCGCCATCATGGGCCACCCCTTCCCGGCCCAGGAACGGGTCGATCGCCGGCGCCCACACGGTGTAGCCAAAGGTGGCGGCATATTGCATGGCGCGAAGCAGCACTTCGGTATTGACGATCGGGCGATTGGCCTGACCAAAGGCGATGCAGCCGGCTTCATGCAGCTCGGCCATTTCCGTGATCGCTTCGCCCGAGAGCCCCATAGTGAGCGCACCCACCGGATACACCTTGGCGAGATTGAGCGTACGGGCGCGGTGCTTGAGCATCTCCACAAGCCCCGGCTCATCGAGCACCGGGTCGGTGTCGGGCGGGCAGGCGAGGCTGGTCACCCCGCCGGCCACCGCAGCGGCCATTTCGGATTCCAGCGTGGCACGATATTCAAAACCGGGCTCGCGCAGCCGCGCCGCCAGATCAACAAGCCCAGGGCAGACATACAGGCCCTGCGCATCAATCACCTGGTCAGCCACAAAGCCTTCGAGCGCGCCCACGCCGACGATGCGGCCCTCTGCGATAAACAACGACTGCGTGCTATCCACGCCATTGGCCGGGTCGATGAGATGGCCGTTTTTGATCAAAATTTTCATGGTCAATTCCCCGCCAGAATGCTCATCACCGCCATGCGCACCGCAATCCCGAACGTGACTTGCGGCAAGATCACCGCATGGGTGCCATCGGCCACCGCGGAGTCGATTTCCACCCCGCGATTCATCGGCCCCGGGTGCATGACGATGGCATCGGGCTTGGCCAGCGCGAGCTTTTCAGGGGTGAGCCCCCACACTTTGTAAAACTCCTGCGGGCTGGGGAGCAGCGCGCCTTGCATGCGCTCATGCTGAAGCCTCAACATCACCACCACATCCACCCCCGCCAAACCGCTCTGCATGTCGTGGCAGACGCGCACGCCCAGCCGCTCAATCTGCGCGGGCAGGAGCGTCTTGGGGGCGATCACCCGCACTTCCGGCACCCCCAGCGTGGTGAGCCCATGAATCAGTGAGCGCGCCACGCGGGAATGCAAAATATCGCCCACGATCGCCACCGTGAGCTGGGTGAAATCTTTTTTGTAATGGCGGATGGTGTAGAGATCGAGCAGGCCCTGGGTGGGGTGGGCATGGCGGCCATCGCCGGCATTGACCACATGCACATGATCCAGGCCGCGCGCGGCCAAATGCTGCGCGATGAGATACGGCGCGCCGCTTGAGGCATGACGCACCACGAACATATCCGCCTGCATCGCGCAGAGGTTATCCACGGTGTCGAGCAAGGTCTCGCCCTTGCTCGCGCTGGAGGTGGAGATATTGAGATTCACCACATCGGCCGACAGCCGCTTGGCGGCGATCTCGAAGGTGGTGCGGGTGCGGGTGGAATTCTCGAAAAAAATATTGAAGATGCTCTTGCCGCGCAACAGCGGCAGCTTTTTTATTTCGCGCTCGGCCACTTCGGTGAAGGGCTCGGCCACATCGAGAATCTGATGGAGGATGCGCTTGGGCAAGCCTTCGATCGACAAGAGATGTTGCAGCTTGCCGTCTGCGTTGAGTTGCGGATTTGCAGTCGTCATGGTGAGGCCTTACTTGGCTTCGATAAGGCGCAGCGAGAGCACGCCGTCATCGATTGTTTCCAGTTGCAGCATTTGATTGGCGGGCAAGGGCGAAGCCAGCCGGTACGCGCAGAACTGCGCTTCGATCGGCAATTCGCGACCGCCGCGATCAACCAGCACCGCGAGCATCACCCGCGCCGGGCGGCCGTAATCGAATAATTCATTGAGCACCGCCCGGGTGGTGCGCCCGGTGTAGAGCACATCATCGACGATGATGATCTCTGCCCCCTCCACCTCGAAGGGAATATGCGAGCGGCGCGGCGAGGGCGTGAGCCCGCGGCTGCCCAAGTCGTCGCGATAAAACGAGGCATCCAGCGTGCCCAGCGGCTCGGGAATCGCCAGCGCTTCATGCAGCCGCTTGGCGAGCCACACGCCGCCGGTGTGGATGCCCACCAACGCAGTGCGCGGGGTGATCGCCGGGCGGAGTTGTTCGAGCAGGTGGGCAAACAGGATTTCAGCGTCGGGTAGCGTCATCGAAGTAGCTCTGCAAAATGATTCGGGCGGCTGCGGCATCGACTGTTTGCTTGGCATCCTGCCAATCGAGGCCGCGGGTTTTCAATTCACTTTCAGCAAGGCTCGAGGTGTAGCGTTCATCCACCAGCTCCACCGGCAAACCAAAACGCCCGCGCAGCTGATTGGCAAAGCGGCGCGCGCGGGCACTCATTTCATGCTCGACGCCATCGGGGTGACACGGCAGGCCCACCACAAAAAGGCTGGGCTGCCACGCGCGGATGAGCGCTTCAATGGCGGCAAAGCGCGGCGCATTGGCCTCGGCGCGGATGGTATCCAGCTCGCGCGCCACGCCGAGCATTTTTTCCCCCACTGCCACGCCGATACGCTTGGTGCCAAAGTCGAATGCCAGCACCGTGCCCACAGTGTCAGGCATGGCCCGCCACATCGGAAAGATTGGTGAAATTCACCCCCAGGAGGCGCATCGCGGCATCAAGCCGCTGCTCAGGCGGCAGCCCAAAAATAATGGCGGGGTCAGCCTTCACCGTGAGCCAGGCATTGGCGGCGAGCTCTTCTTCAAGCTGGCCTTCAGACCAGCCGGCGTAGCCCAGCGTCACCAGAAAATCATTCGGGGTTTCGGTGCTGCCCACCGATTCGAGAATATCCCGCGAGCTGGTCAGCCCGATGTGCGCATTGACGCGCAAGGTGGAATGCCAATTGCCCATCGGGCGGTGCAGCACAAAGCCACGGTCGGTTTGCACCGGGCCGCCGAAATACACCGGCGTGGCTTCATAGGCCGGGTCGTCGAGATTGAGATCGATGCGCGAAAAAAGATCTGGCAAGGTGAGATCGATCGGCCGATTGATGATGACGCCCATCGCCCCTTCGTCGTTGTGCTCGCAGATGTAAGTCAGCGAGCGGGCAAAGTGTGGGTCCTGCATCGCGGGCATGGCGATCAGGAAATGGTCAGTCAGCACCATCGGGCTGTCGGGAGGCAGGAGCGGTTCCATGGGTGCCATTGTAACCGGTTGGGCCCTTTGTTGCGGCGAGTCAATCAGCAGGCGGTGATACGAGGGGAACTTGCCTGGGGGCGGTGGTACGCAAGCCCGGTTCGCCATCTTGCGGACAGCCGATCCGCCTGGCAGACACGCCCGGCTTTTCCCGAAGGAGTAGCGCACATGCCGATTTCCCCCGTTTCATCCCTGAATAACGCCCGACTGGCATCTGCCGCCCCGAGCGACCTTGAACGCTCGCTTGCCACCATCCCCGAGAACCCCGCTGTGTCCACCCAAGGCGCTGCCCACGGCGAGACACTGGCCACCTTGTCAAACGACCCGGCTGCAGCGATGGCGCAAACCAGAGTGACCCAAATCGCCCACACGCCATCCACCGCCAGCGCCCCCGCTGACAAGCTCGGCACACCCGACTATCCCCAGAAAAGATCACCGATGCGCATCGCCGCGATGGCCGCCGGCGCCGCGAGTGTGGCCGCGGCAGCCGGTGTATTGGCCGGGCTCGGGGTGGTCAGCTTCGGTTTGGCGCCGGCCATTATCATCCCCGCCGCGATCGGGGTGGGGCTCGCCGCGGGCG
>JBEAUN010000031.1:0-7950 GCA_041161415.1 Pseudomonadota bacterium
TGCCTTTCGCCTGCCAACACCAACCCCTCCCCAGCCCTCCCCTTGTCAGGGGAGGGAGCATGGCCCGCTTTGCTTCCCCCCTGACAAGGGGGGACCGAGGGGGGTTGCCTTTCGCCTGTCACCCCCACCCCTATCCCTGAACACATCATGACGTCCACCACTCTCATCACCACACTCGCCTTCGGCCTGGGCCTCACTTTTGGCGCACTCACTACCGCCACCCGTTTTTGCACCATGGGCGCAGTGGCCGATATCGTGAGCATGAATGACTGGTCGCGGATGCGGATGTGGGCGCTGGCGATTCTGGTGGCAATGCTGGGCACGCAGGCGATGAGCGCGGCAGGGCTCATTGATCTTTCCAAAACCTTCTACACCAGCACCAATCTGCGCTGGGCCTCGCATATCGTGGGCGGGCTGATGTTTGGCATTGGCATGCCATTGGCATCCGGTTGCGGCGCGCGGGTGCTGACACGCTTGGGTGGCGGTAATCTGAAATCGCTGGTGGTGCTGGTGTTCTTTGGCTTGTCAGCGTACATGGCCTTGCGCGGCATCTTCGGCGTGTGGCGTAGCACTTGGCTGGATCCAATGAGCATCAACCTGCCCGCCACGCAGGATCTGGGTGCCCTCGCTGCCGCGCTGTGGGGCATGACATCGAATGCCGCGGTGGCCTTGGCGAGTCTCGTGGTAAGCCTGCCGCTCGCGGTATTCATTTTCCGTCGCGGCTACCCCGGCCACGGGGTGACGCTAGGCGGCGCGGGCGTGGGGCTATGCGTGCTGGCAGGCTGGTGGATTTCCGGGCACTTGGGCTATGTGGCCGAGCATCCCGACACCTTGCAGGAAGCTTTCATCGCCACCGATTCGGGCCGCATGGAATCCTTGTCTTTTGCCGCGCCGGTCGCGTATTCGCTGGAGCTCCTGATGCTCTGGAGCGATGCGAGCCGCACGCTGAGCTTCGGCGTGGCGGCTGCTTTGGGTGTCATCACCGGCGCCGCCCTGCACGCGCTGGCGACTAAGCAATTTCGTCTGGAGAGCTTTGCTGGCCATGAGGATCTCGCCCGGCACTTGATCGGCGCCATGCTGATGGGCGCAGGTGGCGTGACCGCGCTGGGCTGCACTATCGGGCAAGGTGTGAGCGGTGTCTCCACCCTGGCGCTGGGCTCGATCATCACCCTGGCAGCGATTCTGCTGGGGTGCGCCTTGATGATGAAATTCGATGAGTGGCGGCTGATGCGCGAGGCGTGAGTCGCGTAGGCGCCGCGGCGCGGCACTACTGAGCGAGGCTAGCGCCTCCCTTGGCGCAGCAGCTCCTCCACTTGCCCTGCGGCCCATCTTTGCAACTCGATCTTGCGCTTGTCATCAGCGCCGGCCGTGTTCTTCGCGGGGTCTGCGTTTTCATTCGCGCGGTTGGCATCAATCAACGCAACGAGCTCGAGAAATCTATCCTTGCTCGGGGCGTCGATTTGGGATGAAAACGCCTCCAACACATACTGGCAGGCATCCTTGTTGCCCATGCCCACTCGGTCGGACAACGTGACACCAGCTGGCACTGTATTGGCAACGAAGTACGATTTCTTCCCGAAGGGCGAAGAAATCCGCGGTGTCCTGGGCGAGGCTTCCGAGGTGGAAACAGGCCCTCCTTCGACAGGTAGATTAAGGCTGGGTGGTGTGCTTCCGGTCATTTTCATTCGGCTTGTCTCCTACGCTGTGTGGCTTGAGCGGGCAGTGGCGGCTGTATCTCTGGCCTGTTTGACTCACAGGAAATGAAGCTTGGCCACTTTTTCAAGATTGCGGGTGAGTGCACCCAATTGGCCGGCTTGGTAGCCCACACGGGTTCTTTGTTCCGCCCAGATTTGAAGGTTGCGCCGACAGTTATCCAAGTCACTCATCGAGACCTTGCCTGCTTTGTGCAGCAACTCTTCGAGCAGCGTGGGCGAGGCGAGCGCATCATCCCGCTCATTCGTGCTCAAGAACGCCGAAAGTTCACGCTGAGCTTTCTGCTGAGCCGGGATATCAATCAAGTCCGAGTAGCGTTTGTAGGCATCGGTGCCAATCACCTCGTCGCTTTGAGCGCCGCAAAGTATCAGGATCGCACCGCCGCGATCCACTCTTTTCAAAATATCGTCAAACTTTTTATGGCCGGCCAAACGCTCATGGATCACGGCCTTCAAATGCGTTTTGGCCGCCTCCAATTCTTCGGTCGATTCTGCTTGCACAGAGACCTTGAAATTCTGCCGCAGGAGTGCGATTTCCTGAGCGATCAGCCCCTTCAGTTCCGCATCTTGCTCCTCAAGCGACTGGCGAGCCACTTGCAAAGTGTCGTCGAACTCAGGCAAATGCTTTTGAAATGCCTGCCCGGCACAGACGATCCCCTCACGAAATGCATCAGCGCAGTCCTTCGCGGGCGAGATATCCTCAAATTTTTTACCGAGCCAGTTCTGAATCCCCTCGTAATGCGCTTCGCATTGGAGCAGCAAGTCACCGAAGTTGTAATTTGAGCCAGCCAACTCCGTGCACTTCCTTGCCACATTGTCAATGAACCACAGCCGTTTTTGATCTTTCTCGTAAATGATGTTGCCATAATTGCCGTGATCATCATTCGGGAAAACCGGAAACCGATCCCAATTTCCGATCACCGCATCGAGAAAGAACGCTCGGCCGAGTTGCTGACAACACTCGATCGGATCCGCAATTCGCCCTGCCCCGACTTCCTTGATGTTGATTGACTTGATCGCCTTGGCAACAATCAAAGGGTGGTCAAGGTCACCTGGCAACATCGCGCTCAGATGTGCGTAACCACGCTGCTGTCGATCAACGATCCCCCACTCAGGCACCCTCACACCCAGCTTGATCGCCAGATCATTGCCCAGATACTCGAATAACCATTCATCATTTTTCTTGACGATACACTGCACCCCGCTGGACTCATCCATCCCATAGTGGGCGCCCGTCGAACTATCGGCGAAACCCACCCGCTGGCATTTTTTGACCTTGCCAATCATCTCCAAGAGCAGACTGTCCGGCTCTGCCGCGGGTTGCACCGACGAGGCGGGGTCGCTGGCGCCGAGCGCGATCTGCGGCGGTGCGGCTGTTTCAATCGAGATTCTGCCGGTTCTCATTCAATCCTCCCGCATGACAAAGCAGGCTTAGTCATTCATCCAACCATTGGAAGTTTTCGCTTCGACCCGGTCACGCACTGCCATCAGCACAGCGTGTGGCCTTTGCTTCATTGAAGGTGTCAATCTTCGCAAGGGCAAATCAGCCCGCTGTGCTGCAGATCCCGAACCTTACGCTGCCTGGCCAGGCGCCAATCACTTGCAAGCGAGACGCGAACGATGGATGTGCCATTTTAATCGCAATCCTGATTGACACCCCCGATGCGCGTCCATATAATTGCGGCCTTTCTTGCTCAGGGTCGTTAGCTCAGCCGGTAGAGCAGCGGACTTTTAATCCGTTGGTCGCGCGTTCGAGTCGCGCACGACCCACCATGGCTCTGAAGCCGGTTAGCAAGAAATTTGGGTTGTTAGCTCAGTTGGTAGAGCAGCGGACTCTTAATCCGTAGGTCGAGTGTTCGAGCCACTCACAACCCACCAGTTTCAAACGAAAGGCCAACCCTCGGGTTGGCTTTTCGTTTTTTTATTCGATTCTTTTCATTCTTTTTTCAAAAATACTCAGCGCAGAAAGCCCCTGGGCTTTCTGCCGGCGCGAGCGAAAATCGGGTCAAACAACGCATTGGGCAGGCAGCGCAGCAGCCTTGCCACAATCGCCATTTGCCAAGGCACCACCGTGTAGCTTGCGCCGCGATCGATGGCGCGGGCGATACGCCGTGCCGCCACATCGGCGGGCAAAATAAACGGCATGGGATACGGATTCACGGCCGTCATCGGGGTTTCGATGTAGCCCGGCAAAATGGTGGACACCCGCACGCCGCTGCCGTGCATTTCCACACGCAGGCTTTCGAGATAATTGATGGCTGCCGCCTTGGAGCAGCTATAGGCCCCCGCCCCCGGCAAGCCGCGGATGCCGGCCACTGAGGCGATGCCGGCCAGCACACCGCGCTGTTTTTGTCGCATGGGGGCGATGAAGGGCGCAAAGGTGGCCGGCAGCCCCAGCACATTGGTTTCCAGCACGCGCTTGAAGGCAGCGAAATCTTCGGGGTATTCCGTGAGCGTGCCGACTGACACGCCGGCATTGGCGATCACCACATGCGGCACGCCGGCTTCGCGCAGGAAATCTTCCGCCGCGCGCGCCATCTGCGAAGGCTCGCTCACATCGGCTTGATAAATCAACACGCGAATACCATGCCGCGCTTGTAACTCCTCGCGCAAGGTTTCCAGCAGTGCCAAGCGGCGCGCCACCAAGCCCAGCAATGCACCGCGCTCAGCATAATGCCGGGCGAGTGCCTCCCCGATGCCGCTGGACGCACCGGTGATGAAGACCACAGGCGGGCGGTCAATGCCCATGCTTATTTTTCGCAGAGAGCAACGCGCTTATTTCTTGATTTCGCCACGCGCCCGATTGATCAGCTGATCGGTGTTGGTCAGCAGTTGGGCATGGGTGCCGCCGGAGGGCGTGTTGGCGAGATATTTGCCATTCACCGCCATCGTCGGCACGCCCTGAATCTTATAGGCTTGCGCCACTTGCTGGGCGCGAGCCACTTTGCTTTGCACCGTGAAAGAGTTGTAGGTCTCCACGTATTTTTTACGATCGATGCCTTGCCTCGCGATCCAATCAAACTGGACATTTTCTGCGAGCAGCTTCACGTCTTCCTTGTGGATCGCATCGAACACTTTGCTGTGCAGGCGGGGCAATTCATTCAATGCTTCAAGGGTGTAGTAGAGCTTGGCCAGCGGCACCCATTGATCGCGGCCGAAAGTAATCGGCACGCGGCGCAGCACCACATCCTTGGGCGCAGCCTTGGCCCAATTATTGAGCACAGGGTCGAAATCCGCGCAGTGCGGGCAGGCGTAGGAGAAGAACTCGAGCACTTCGATTTTGCCAACGGCATCGGTGGGCTGGGCCGGGCTGATCACTTTGTAATCGCGGCCTTCTTGCAAGGCGGGTGCTTGGGCAGTGGCAGGGCTGCCGCCCATGCCAAGGAGTGCGACAGCAAGCAGTGTGGAGCGAACAAGAGACGTAAGAGCTTTCATGGCCTTCTCCCAATAAACGCAAATCAATTTTTAGTGCGCACCACCGAGCTCGGAATGCCGGCTTGGCCCAGCTGATTGCGCGCGGCGTTGAATTCTTCAGGGGTGGCGTAGGGGCCCACCAGCACGCGATGCACCACACCTTTTTCGGGGACTTCGGCTTGACGCACCGAGGCCTCCAATCCCATTAACGCAAGCTTGGCTTTAAGGTTGTCTGCATCGCTGGGTTTTTGAAACGAGCCCACTTGCAGGAAGACTTTTTCCGCCGCCGGCTTGCTGGCAGCGGCCTCGGCCGGAGCCGCAGCGGGGGCAGTGGGCAGTGTGGCGTTGTCAGCGCCTTCGGGCAGCACTTTGTAAAAATCAAAGCGTGGCTTTTCAAGCGGCTTGTCGCCGGGCTTACCAGGCAAGGGCGCTGGCTCGCTGCCGGCGCGCGGCGTCTTGGCGGCAGACTCCGGCTTTTTATCGATGAAGGGCACCGGCGTGCGATTCACATACCACGCCACTCCCGCAGCCACCAGCACACCGATCAGAATGCCGACCAAAACCCCAAGCAAGGTGCCGCCACGACGCTTGGGCGATGCTGCACGAGGGCTCGCTTTACGCGGCATGGTGGCTCCTTTTGGCACTGCGGGTCATGATCATCAAAGCAGTCCTCACATCGATTGCGGGGCAGACACCCCAAGCAGGCCCAAGCCGGTCTTGAGTACGCGGCCCACCGCCGCCGCCAGCGCTAGGCGCGCACGCTTCAAGGCGGCATCTTCGACCAGCATTCGCTCGGCATTGTAAAAGCTGTGGAAGTCAGCGGCCAGATCTTTGAGATAAAACGCGACAAGATGCGGCGCGTAATCGCGCGCGGCGGCCTCGACCACTTCCGGAAAACTCGAGAGGCGCGCGCAGACATCGAGTTCTTTATCACCGGCGAGACATGACAACTCAGCCCCCGCCAGATCGGCCTCATCGCCGCCCCACTGGGCGAGCACCGAGCACACGCGGGCATGGGCGTACTGGATGTAATACACCGGGTTTTCATTGCTCTGCGATTTGGCCAGATCAAGATCGAAATCGAGATGCTGATCGGCCTTTCTGAGCACATAGAAAAAGCGCGCCGCATCATTGCCTACTTCCTGGCGCAATTCGCGCAAGGTGACAAATTCACCCGAGCGGGTGCTCATCGAGGTCTTCTGGCCATCGCGATAGAGCACCGCGAATTGCACCAGCGACACATCAAGCCGGCCCGCATCCAGCCCCAGCGCTTCGATCGCGCCGCGCACCCGCGGGATGTAGCCGTGGTGATCGGCACCCCAGATATCAATCACGCGCTCGAAGCGGCGCTCGAATTTATTGAGGTGGTAGGCGATGTCCGAGGCAAAGTAGGTGTATTGCCCGTTTTCACGCTGCACCACGCGGTCTTTTTCATCTCCGTAATCGGTGGATTTGAACCACCTTGCGCCATCCTGCGTGTACAGCTTGCCACGCTCATCCAAGGTGTTGACCGCACGCTCAACCAGCCCGGTATCGAAGAGCGATTTCTCCGAAAACCAGACATCAAAATGCACGCCGAATTCAGCCAGATCATCGCGGCAATCGCCCAGCTGCTCGGTGAGCACGAAGTTATGGATGTAGGCGTAATCCTCGCTCAATAGCCGCTTGGCATTGGCGATCAGGGCATCGAGATGCGCTTCCTTGTCGGCTTCGACATCCGGCGCATCGGCCAGCACATCGCTCGCTGCCACCTTGGCATAGCGCGCACCATGCGCCGCCTGGATTTCCCGCGCCATGTCGATGACATAAGCGCCCTGATAGGCATTGGGCGGGAAGGGCACATCGATGCCATTCAAGGCGAGATAACGCAGCCAGGCGGAAAGCGCGAGGATATCCATCTGCCGGCCGGCGTCATTGATGTAGTACTCGCGGGTGACTTCAAAACCGGCGAAGGCGAGCACATTGGCGAGCGAAGCGCCATACGCCGCGCCGCGGCCGTGGCCCACATGCAAGGGCCCGGTGGGGTTGGCGGAGACAAACTCCACCTGCACCCGCGTGCCCTGCCCCACGCCACTGCGGCCCCAATCGCCACCTTGACGCAGCACCTCGGCCACCACCGCGGTCTTGGCTTGCGAGGCGACAAAGAAATTGATGAAGCCAGGCCCGGCGATCTCGGCCTTTTGCACCAAGCGCGAGGTCGGCAGCGCCGCGATCAGCGCAGCCGCCAGCTCGCGCGGATTGCGGCCCAGCCGCTTGCCCAGCTGCAAGGCAAGATTGCTGGCGAAATCACCATGCGCGGGGTTCTTGGTGTGATCAAGGGTGAGGGTGGCGTCACGCGCCTGTGGCGCAACGGACTCGAGCGCTGCGGTGAGCAGCTCTGCGAGGTGGGAACGGATATCGGCGGCCATGCCAGAACGGGGAATCAACGAAAGGAGCAGATTATACCGGAAGGCTCGCAGCGAACGCGTGGCGGCAACGCGAGCAGCCGGGGTAATCGCATGAACGTTTGGTACGCTGCGCCCTCTCCCCCAGCCGCTCTCCCGCAAGCGGGAGAGGGGAGTCTGAAAGCAGCAACGGTTTGAGCCCCTCTCCCGCTTGCGGGCTAATCATTACCCACAAGTCTTGCACTGTGCCGCGCGCGAAAAATCGTCGTGCGCGCGGTGGTTCCTGGTGCCTTTGGCCAAGTCGATCAGAGGGGTTGGTCGGGAGTCCGTCCCGACGGCCGGCTTCCTTTTCTTGCTCGTCTGAGAAAAGGAAGCAAAAGAAGGACACCCCAACGCGTTCGGCCCCTTCGGGGCTGCCCTGCGCTACTCGTCGGTGCGGG
>JBEAUN010000054.1:0-3616 GCA_041161415.1 Pseudomonadota bacterium
CGCCTTGTAGCGTTGTTGAGTCGTTGTGGTTGAAGTTGTTGAAGATGCAGTGAAAGAGGGTCTGCCTTGCCCGCCCGGCCCACCGGGGGGTGGCGGGATAGGCAGGTGTCAAATTAATTAACCGCCGCGCAAGCGGCAAGCAGGTGTTTTCATGTCTCAAGCTCAAGCTGTCATTTCCTCCGCTCTCAATGAGAGCTTTGCCGCGCTTTTCGAAGAAAGCCTGACTCGTCAGGAAATGCGCGCCGGTGAAGTCATCACCGCTGAAGTCGTCCGCGTCGATCAAAACCATGTGGTGGTGAACGCCGGCCTCAAATCCGAGTCCTATATCCCGGTTGAAGAATTCAAAAACGACCGCGGCGAACTCGAAGTCTCGCCCGGCGATTATGTGCAAGTCGCCATCGAAACCCTCGAAGACGGTTATGGCGAAACCCGCCTCTCCCGCGACAAGGCCAAGCGCATCGCCGCCTGGCTGGATCTCGAGCGTGCGTTGAACGAAGGCACCCTGGTCAAGGGGCTCGTCACCGGCAAGGTGAAGGGTGGCCTCACTGTCATGACCAACGGCATCCGCGCCTTCTTGCCTGGCTCGCTGGTCGATATGCGCCCGGTCAAGGACACCACGCCCTTCGAAGGCAAGGAATTCGAATTCAAGGTCATCAAGCTCGACCGCAAGCGCAACAACGTCGTCGTCTCCCGCCGCGCCGTGCTGGAAGCCAGCGTGGGCGAAGAGCGCGAAGCGCTGCTCACCACCTTGAAAGAAGGCAACATCGTCAAGGGCATCGTCAAGAACATCACCGATTACGGCGCGTTCGTTGATCTGGGCGGCATCGATGGCCTGCTCCACATCACCGATCTGGCCTGGCGTCGTGTGCGTCACCCCTCCGAAGTGCTGGCTGTGGGCGATGAAGTCACCGCCAAAGTGTTGAAGTACGACCAAGAGAAAAACCGCGTCTCGCTCGGTCTCAAGCAACTGGGCGAAGATCCGTGGGTGGGCATCTCTCGCCGTTATCCTTCCGGCACCCGCCTGTTCGGCAAGGTCACCAATATCACCGACTACGGCGCGTTCGTCGAAGTGGAGCAGGGCATCGAAGGCCTGGTGCACGTCTCCGAAATGGATTGGACCAACAAGAACATCCACCCCACCAAGGTTGTCCAGCTGGGCGACGAAGTGGAAGTGATGATTCTCGAAATCGACGAAGAGCGTCGCCGCATTTCGCTCGGCATGAAGCAGTGCAAGCCCAACCCCTGGGATGACTTCGCTGCCAACGCCAAAAAGGGCGACAAAGTGCGCGGCCAGATCAAATCGATCACCGACTTCGGCGTCTTCATCGGCCTGCCCGGCGGGATTGATGGCCTGGTGCATCTGTCCGACCTCTCCTGGAGCCTGCCCGGCGAAGAAGCCGTGCGCAACTTCAAGAAGGGCGACGAGATCGAAGCCGTGGTGCTCTCCATCGATGTCGAGCGCGAACGCATTAGCTTGGGCACCAAGCAGCTTGAAGGCGACCCCTTCACCAATTTCATCGCCACCCACGACAAGAATTCCGTGGTCAAGGGCAGCGTGAAGTCCGTGGATGCCAAGGGTGCCGTGATTGTGCTGGCCGAAGAAGTCGAAGGCTATCTGCGCGCTTCCGAATTCAGCCGCGATCGTATCGAAGATCTCTCCACGGTGTTGAAGGAGGGCGAAGAGCTCGAAACCATGATCGTGAATATCGACCGCAAGACCCGTTCGATCAATCTCTCGATCAAGGCCCGCGAGCAAGCCGAGCAATCCGAAGCCATGCAGAAGCTCCAGACCGAGGGCGCCGGCAATATCGGCACCACCAGCCTGGGCGCGCTGCTCAAGGCCAAGCTCAACAACCCCCAGGGTTGATTGCCTCCTGACCATGAGAAACGTGAAAGGCTGAACGCATGACCAAATCCGAGCTGATCGCCCGCCTGGCCGCGCGATTCCCGCAGTTGGTCGTCAAGGATGCTGATTACGCGGTCAAGGAGCTGCTCGATGCCATGAGCGCCGCGCTCGCGCGCGGCGATCGCATCGAAATACGGGGCTTCGGGAGCTTCGCGCTCAATTACCGCCCGCCCCGTATCGGCCGCAATCCCAAGTCGGGCGAGAAGGTGCATGTGCCGGAAAAGCATGTGCCGCACTTCAAGCCCGGCAAGGAATTGCGAGAGCGTGTCGATCAATCCGCACAAATGCTCCCATGATCTGTTCAAGGCTGTAAAATCCGAGACGGCGGTCCTGCAAATGGCCGCCGTCTTTTTTCATGGCGCTGCCATTTGTTCAAACCACTAAAGCCAACCCAATCACTCGCCCTCAACCGGAGTCTGCCTTGCTAAGAACGCTGTCCTGGCTGGTGCGTCTTGTCGTCTTTCTGCTGCTGTTGGGGCTCGCAATCAAAAATAGCGGCCTGGTCACGCTGCATTTCTTCTTCTCCAATGCGTGGGAGATTCCGCTGGTGATGCTGGTGTTGGTGAGCTTTGGCGTTGGCGTGCTCACCGGGGGCACCGCATCGCTTGCCACACTCTATCGCCAGCGCCGCGAGATCGACCGCTTGAAGCGTGAAGCCGCCAGCGCGCCGGCCACGATCAGAAGCGAAGCCGTCGTGCCCGATCTCACCTCACTTTGAACCCGGCCTGACACATGGATATCGAACTCTGGTGGCTCCCGGCTTTTGCGGCCTTCTTCGGCTTAGGCTGGCTCGCCGCACGCATCGACATCAAGCATCTGGTGAAAGAATCCCGCGCTCTGCCGCGCTCGTATTTCACCGGCTTGAATTTCCTGCTCAATGAGCAGCCGGATAAAGCCATCGATGCGTTTGTTGAAGCGGTCAATCTTGATCCGCAAACCATCGAGCTGCATTTCGCGCTGGGCAATTTATTTCGCCGTCGCGGTGAAACCGACCGCGCCATTCGCGTCCATCAACGCCTGATCGAGCGCGATGATTTAAGCACTGAGCAGCGCCTGCAAGCGCTTTCTGCCTTAGGGCAGGATTACCTCAAAGCCGGCCTGCTTGATCGCGCCGAAGAAGTCTTCATCAAGCTGCGCGACACCGCGCTCCATGAAGAAGCCTGCCGTTATCTGATTGAGGTCTATTCCCAGGAAAAGGAATGGCAAAAAGCCATCGACATCGCCCGTAGCCTGCCTGATGACGCGCAGCAGCTGGGGCGTATTCAGGTCGCTAATTATTTTTGCGAGCTGGCGGCGCTGGATATCGCCCATTCGCGCTTTGATGATGCTCGCACCCATCTGGAGCAGGCGCTGGAAGCCAATAAAAAATCAGTGCGCGCGCAAATTTTATTAGGCGATCTGGAAAACACCCTGGGCCGGCTTGAGGCTGCGGTTGAGGCTTGGAAGCGTGTCGAACAACAAAACCCGATCTATGTGGCCCTGGTCGCGCAGCGCATCATGGACGCCTGCCGCAAGCTCGATCAAATTCCCGCTGGCTTGCAGCTCTTACGCAGTTATCTCGAGCACTACCCCTCGCTTGACCTCCTCGATACCGTCTTTCAATCCGAAATGGAGCGTGAGGGCCCGGCGGAGGCCTACCGCGTGGTGCGTGCCGAGCTCGCCCGCAACCCGACGCTGCTGGGGCTGGATAAGCTCCTCGAAGCGCAGATT
>JBEAUN010000109.1:0-6469 GCA_041161415.1 Pseudomonadota bacterium
GGCCTTGACCGCGAGCTCGGAGTGGGTCTTCACCTTCATGCCGGCGGTGACCGGCGTGGCGCAGGCGGGCAAGGGCTTGGGGGCCTTTTCCACTTCCACGAGGCACATGCGGCAGTTGGCCGCGATCGAGAGCTTTTTGTGGTAGCAAAAGTGCGGGATGTAGGTGCCGACCTTATTGGCGGCATCCATCACGGTGCTACCGGGGGCGACCTGGACGGGCTTGCCGTCGATTTCGAGATCTAGCATGACGGGCTCACGAAAATGCGGCTGCCTTGACGCTGAATTTCAGGCGCGACGAGGCATTTTTTGTTTTCGATGTGGTATTCGAATTCGCTGCGGAAATGCTTGATAAAGCTTTTCACCGGCAGCGCGGCGGCATCACCCAGCGCGCAGATGGTGCGCCCGGCGATGTTGTCAGCGAGCTCGGTGAGCATGTCGAGATCTTCCGGACGGCCCGCACCACTTTCGATGCGGTGAACGGCGCGATAGAGCCAGCCGGTGCCTTCGCGGCAGGGCGTGCATTGGCCGCAGGATTCTTCGAAGTAGAAATACGACAAGCGCTCGAGCGCTTTCACCATGCAGGTGGTTTCATCCATGATGATCACCGCGCCGGAGCCCAGCATGGAGCCGGCTTTGGCGATGGAATCGTAATCCATGTCGGTTTCCATCATCACATCACCGGGCAGCACGGGCATGGAGGAGCCACCCGGGATGCAAGCCTTGAGGCGATGGCCATCGCGCATACCACCCGCCAGCTCGAGCAGTTTCTTGAAGGGCGTGCCGAGCGGGATTTCGTAATTGCCCGGGCGATTAACATGACCGGAGACCGAGAAAATCTTGGTGCCGCCGTTATTGGGCTTGCCCAGATCGAGGAAGGCTTGGCCGCCGTTTTGGATAACCCAGGGCACCGCGGCGAAGGTTTCGGTATTGTTGATCGTGGTGGGCTTGCCATAGAGGCCAAAGCTCGCCGGGAAGGGCGGCTTGAAGCGCGGCTGGCCTTTTTTGCCTTCGATGGATTCGAGCAGCGCGGTTTCTTCGCCGCAGATATAGGCGCCATAGCCGTGGTGGGCGTGGAGCTGGAAGGAGAATCCAGAGCCTTGGATGTTGTCACCCAAAAAGCCGGCCGCGCGGGCTTCTTCGAGGGCTTCTTCAAATCGCTCGTAGGTTTCCCAGATTTCGCCGTGGATGTAGTTATACCCCACCGAGATGCCCATGGCATAGGCCGCGATGGTCATGCCTTCGATCACGCTGTGCGGGTTGTAGCGCAGGATGTCGCGGTCTTTGAAGGTGCCAGGCTCGCCTTCGTCGGAATTGCAGCAGAGGTATTTTTGGCCCTGGTATTGTTTGGGCATGAAGCTCCATTTGAGGCCCGTCGGAAAGCCCGCGCCGCCGCGGCCGCGCAGGGCTGAGAGCTTCAGGGTGTTGATCACATCATCCGGGCTCATCTTCTCGTCGAAGATTTTCTTGAGCGCGGCATAGCCGCCACGGGCGACATAGTCTTTCAGGCGCCAGGTTTTTTCGCCCTCAAGGCCGGCGGTGAGGATCTTGGTTTCGCTCATTGCTTGGCCCCCACAGCATCACCGGCGAGTTCAGCCAACATGGCATCGATTTTTTCCGGGGTCATCCAGCTGCACATCTTGTGGTTATTGACGAGCAGCACCGGCGCATCGCCGCAGGCGCCCATGCATTCGCCTTCTTTCAGGGTGAATTTGCCATCGGCGGTAGTTTGCCCAAAGCCGATGCCGAGTTTTTTCTGGATGTATTCCGCGGCATGGACCGCGCCGGACAGCGCGCAGGGCAGATTGGTGCACACCGTGATCTTGTGTTGCCCCACTGGCGCGAGATCGTACATGTTGTAGAAGCTGGCGACCTCGAAGGCGGCGATCGGCGGCATGCCCAGATAATGGGCGACGAATTCGATGGTGTCGTTGGCGAGCCAGCCTTTTTCCACCTGGGCGATGCGAAGCGCGGCCATCACCGCCGACTGCTTTTGATCGGCGGGGTATTTGGCGATTTCGCGGTCGATTTTTTGTAGCGATTCCGGGCTTAGCATGATGTGCTTCGGGAAAGTAATCTGTTAGCGGTCGATCTCGCCGAACACCACATCTTGGGTGCCGATGATGGCGACCACGTCGGCGATCATGTGGCCGCGGGACATTTCATCCAGCGAGGCCAGATGCGCAAAACCGGGGGCGCGGATTTTCAGGCGATAAGGTTTATTGGCACCATCGGAGATCGCGTAAATGCCAAATTCGCCCTTGGGGTGCTCAACCGCGGCATAGGCCTCGCCCTCGGGCACATGCATGCCCTCGGTGAAGAGCTTGAAGTGGTGAATCAGCTCTTCCATGTTGGACTTCATGGATTCCCGCGAGGGCGGTGCGAATTTATGGTTGTCGGTGATCACCGGGCCGGGGTTGGCGCGCAGCCAATCGATGCATTGCTTGATGATGCGATTGGATTGGCGCATCTCGGCCATGCGAACGAGATAGCGGTCGTAAGAATCGCCATTCACGCCCACCGGGATATCGAAATCGACGCGGTCGTAGACTTCGTAGGGCTGCTTCTTGCGAAGATCCCATTCCACGCCGGAGCCGCGCAACATGGGGCCGGTGAAACCCAAGGCCTTGGCGCGCTCAGGCGTAACCACACCCACGCCGACGGTGCGCTGTTTCCAGATGCGGTTGTCGGTCAGCAGCGTTTCGTATTCATCGACATAGCCCGGGAAGCGGCGGGTGAAGTCTTCCAGGAAATCAAGCAAGGAGCCTTGGCGGGCTTCATTGAGCTTGGAAACTGTGGAGGCCGAGCGGAATTTGCTGGGCTGATACTGCGGCATGGCATCGGGCAGATCGCGATACACACCGCCCGGGCGGTAGTAGGCGGCGTGCATGCGGGCGCCGCTGACGGCCTCGTAGGCGTCCATCAGGTCTTCGCGTTCGCGGAAGGTGTAGAGCACCATCGTCATGGCGCCGATGTCGAGCGCATGGGTGCCGATATTGAGGAGGTGATTGAGGATGCGGGTCACCTCATCGAACATCACGCGGATGTATTGGGCGCGCAGCGGCACTTCGATGCCGGCCAGCTTTTCGATCGCCATGCAGTAGGCGTGTTCGTTGCACATCATGGACACGTAATCGAGACGGTCCATGTAGGGCACAGATTGAATCCAGGTGCGGGTTTCGGCGAGCTTTTCGGTGGCGCGGTGAAGGAGCCCGATGTGCGGGTCAGCGCGCACCACCACTTCGCCGTCGAGCTCCAGCACCAAGCGCAGCACACCGTGGGCCGAGGGGTGCTGGGGGCCGAAATTGATGGTGTAGTTGCGGATTTCTGCGGTATCAGCCATGTCAGATTCGCCCGTAGTTTTCTTCGCGAACGATGCGCGGGGTGTTTTCACGAGGCGCGATGGTCACGGGTTGATAGATGACGCGGCCTTGTTCGGGGTCGTAACGCATTTCAACATGCCCCGAGATCGGGAAATCTTTCCGGAAGGGATGGCCAACAAAGCCGTAATCGGTGAGGATGCGGCGCAAATCCGGGTGGCCGGCATACAGGATGCCGAAAAGATCGAAGGCTTCACGCTCGAACCAATTGGCCGCGGGCCAGACTTCAACCAGCGTGGGCAGCACCGGGAAGGCGTCATCCGGGGCAAAGACTTTCAGGCGCAGCCGGGCGTTATGCTTGATCGACAAAAGATGCACCACCGAGCAAAAACGCGGGCCGTCTGTGCCCACGCCTTTGTAGTCGGCGTAATCCACACCGCAAAGGTCAATCAGCTGCTCAAAGGACAGCGCGGCATCATCACGCAAGCTGCGGGCGGCTTCGATAAGATTAACCGCAGAGACGGTGAGCGTGACTTCCCCCAGGGCGACATCGAGCGTATCGATGCGCGCACCCAGCACGGCTTTGAGTTGCTCGATCAGTTTGTCGTTTTTCGCGCTCATGGCGTGGGTCTCAGCGGGCGATGGTATTGGTGCGCTTGATCTTGTTTTGCAGCTGGATGATGCCGTAGAGCAGCGCTTCCGCCGTGGGCGGGCAGCCCGGCACATAGACATCCACCGGCACGATGCGATCGCACCCGCGCACCACGGAATAGGAATAGTGGTAATACCCGCCGCCATTGGCGCAGGAGCCCATCGAAATCACCCAGCGCGGCTCGGCCATCTGGTCGTAAACCTTGCGCAAGGCGGGGGCCATTTTGTTGCACAGCGTGCCGGCCACGATCATGAGGTCAGACTGGCGCGGGCTGGGGCGGAACACCACCCCGAAGCGGTCGAGGTCATAACGCGAACAGCCGGCGTGAATCATTTCCACCGCGCAACAAGCCAGACCAAAGGTCATGGGCCACAGCGAGCCGGTGCGCGTCCAATTAATCACCTTGTCGAGCGTGGTGGTGACGAAGCCTTCTTGAAGTACGCCTTCGATGCTCATGCCAACATATCCTTTTCATGCACCGCGATGCGCGGGGCTCACTCCCAATCGAGCGCGCCTTTTTTCCATTCGTAAATAAAGCCGACCACCAGGATGCCGAGGAAAACCATCATGGCGCCAAATGCGAACATACCCACTTCCTTGAGCACCACGGCCCAGGGGAAGAGGAAGGCGATTTCGAGGTCAAAGAGAATAAAGAGGATGGCGACCAAGTAATAGCGCACATCGAATTTCATGCGGGCGTCTTCGAAGGCTTCGAAGCCGCATTCATAGGGGGAGAGTTTTTCGGTGTCGGGCTTGCGGGGGCCGAGCAGGGTGCCCAGCAGCATGGGGGCGCAACCAAACGCAAGACCCACAAGGATGAACATCAAAACGGGAAAATAATTTTCCAGCATGGGGCGTTTCTCGTCCTGTTTTTATGTCGGGCCTGCGAGGGCTTCACCGGCCCTTGCAAACAAACGCCCGCTACTGCGGGCGTTTTTGAATTGTGCTCACGCTGAGGACTGCGCGAGATTGGACAACCACTACAAACCGAAAATGCAACCACTGACACGCGCTGCTTGAAACGATTTGCAAACTTCAGAACTGCTTGGTGCCGACGGTGAGACTCGAACTCACACGGCTTGCGCCACCACCCCCTCAAGATGGCGTGTCTACCAATTTCACCACGTCGGCACTGCGTAAAACTGAAGGCGCGAATTCTACACAAATTTCCCTCGCGCGGGGGAGATTTTCTTGAAAATTCTTCGAGGGTCGAATGAAGAATTTTCGCGTGAGACGGGCGGGCTTTTTCCCGGCTAATGGACCCGATTATTTCGGCACTTCATCCGCCTTCAATGGCAGCGGCGCGGCAGGCGTGGCGGAGGTGGCTGTCGTGCCTGCGGGGGTGGTCACTGGCGCGGGTTTCACGGTGTCCATCACGCTAGTGCCTTTGCGCGGGGCATTGGTGGCGACATAGCTCAAGCCCAAACTCGTGACGAAGAAAATGGTGGCGAGAACGGCCGTGGTGCGCGAGAGAAAATTGGCCGAGCCACTGGCGCCGAAAAGGCTGCCCGAAGTGCCGCTGCCAAAGGCCGCACCCATGTCGGCACCCTTGCCATGTTGCAACAGCACCAAGCCAATGATGCCGATACCCACCAGCACATGAACTGTAAGAATAATTGGAAACAGGATATCCATGATGCTCCTTGTTGCGCCTTATTGCGCTCGAAAAATGGTTAGCGGGCAGCCCGGGCGATGGCGACAAAATCCTCCGCCACCAGGGATGCGCCGCCGATCAGCCCGCCGTCGATATCGGGCATGGCGAAAAGTGTCGATGCGTTCTGGCTCTTTACGCTGCCGCCGTAAAGAATCTGCAGCCCCGCCGCCACGGATTCATCACGGCGCGCGATGCGGCTGCGGATGAAAGCATGCACCGCTTGCGCTTCGTCAGGGGTGGCGGTGAGACCGGTGCCAATCGCCCATACCGGCTCATAAGCCAGCACGCTGCCGGCAAGGCCCGCTGCGCCCAAGTGCTCGACCACAGCATCGACTTGCCGAGCGATGATGTCTTCCGTGATGCCCGATTCACGCTCAGCGCGGGTCTCGCCCACGCAGATGATGGGGGTGAGCCCTGCTTCCCGCGCGGCCACGGCCTTGGCGGCCACGCCTTCATCCGTTTCAGCATGCAGGGTGCGGCGCTCGGAATGGCCGACGATCACAAAGCGGCAGCCCAGATCGCGCAGCATCGGGCCGCTCACCTCGCCGGTGTAGGCGCCTTGGGTGTGGCGGCTCACATCCTGCGCGCCCAGGGCGATCGGCGTAGCGGCCAGCACGCTGGCGGCTTGGGAGAGATAAGGGAACGGCGGGCAGACAGCCAGGGCGACCCCCTGCGGCGTGCTGCCCAAGCCCACCACGAGGGCGCGCAACAACGCCTCGTTGGCGGCTAGGCTGCCGTGCATCTTCCAGTTACCGACAACGAGTTTTTGGCGCATGGCGGCGGGGCGAAAAAAAGGGGGAGATTATAGGGCGTGGATGGGCGGGATGTCACGCGGGGGATGGTCAG
>JBEAUN010000140.1:0-14462 GCA_041161415.1 Pseudomonadota bacterium
GTGAATGAACGCGCCAACGTGGCATAAAAAATAGTGGCAGAGTTGTAAAAAGGGGTTGGCAAAACTTGCCAACCCTTTTATACTTCGCGGCCATTTTCCTTGTGGGCCTAAGTTTTCAATCTGAAAGCCAAAAGCCCACAAAAACTTCAACCCGGACGGGATCCAAGACTAACGGCCGCACACGGCAGTTAAGTTGGAGAAATAAATGATTCAAATGCAGACGGTTCTCGACGTCGCCGACAATACCGGCGCGCGTCGTGTGATGTGTATCAAGGTGCTTGGTGGCTCCAAGCGTCGTTACGCCGGTATTGGCGACATCATCAAGGTCAGCATCAAGGATGCTGCGCCGCGTGGTCGCGTCAAGAAAGGCGAAATTTACAGCGCGGTTGTGGTGCGTACCGCAAAGGGTGTTCGCCGTCCCGATGGTTCGCTCATCAAATTCGATGGCAACGCCGCCGTATTGCTCAACAACAAAGCCGAGCCGATTGGCACCCGTATCTTTGGGCCTGTTACGCGTGAATTGCGTACCGAGCGCTTCATGAAGATCGTGTCGCTGGCGCCGGAAGTTCTCTGAGGTGGCGCATGGATAAGATTCGTAAAGGCGACGAAGTGGTCGTTATTGCCGGCCGCGATAAGGGCAAAAAAGGTCAAGTGACCCGCCGGGTTTCTGCCGATTTGGTGCTGGTGGATGGTGTCAATCTCGTCAAGAAGCATGTCCGTCCCAACCCCATGAAGGGTGAGCAGGGTGGCATCATCACCAAGCAGCTCCCCATCCAGGTCTCGAATGTCGCGTTGGTGAATCCTGCGACTGGTAAGGCTGATCGCGTCGGCTTCAAGTTTCTTGAGGATGGCACCAAGGTGCGCGTCTTCAAGTCAAACGGCGAGCTGGTGAAGGCGTAAGGAAATAACATGGCACGCTTGCAAGAAATTTATAGATCCAAGGTGGTGGCTGACCTCACCGCCAAGTTCGGCTACAAGTCCGTGATGGAAGTGCCTCGCATCACCAAAATCACACTCAATATGGGTGTGGGTGAGGCTGTGGGGGACAAGAAGGTGCTGGAGCACGCGATTGGTGATATGGCCAAGATTGCGGGTCAGAAGCCCGTATCAACCAAAGCGCGCAAGTCCATCGCCGGCTTCAAAATCCGTGAAGATTATCCGATCGGCTGTATGGTGACCCTTCGTGGCACCCGCATGTATGAATTCCTCGATCGTCTCGTCACTGTGGCGCTGCCGCGAGTGCGTGACTTTCGCGGTATTTCCGGTAAGGGTTTTGATGGTCGTGGCAACTACAACATGGGTGTCAAAGAGCAAATCATCTTCCCGGAAATCGAGTACGACAAGATCGATGCGCTGCGCGGCATGAACATCAGCATCACCACCACCGCGAAAACGGACGAAGAAGCAAGAGCTTTGCTCGCTGCGTTCCGCTTTCCTTTCAAGAACTGAGGGCACTATGGCAAAGCTTGCCTTGATCAACCGCGAATTGAAGCGTCGCGCCTTGGCGAAAAAATATTCCGCCAAGCGTGAAGCTCTGCTTGCGATCATCAACAACACCAAGCTGTCAGACGAAGAGCGCATGAGCGCCCGTCTGCGCCTGCAGGCCCTGCCGCGTAACGCCAACCCCACTCGTCAGCGCAATCGCTGTCAGGAAACGGGTCGTCCGCGTGGTGTGTTCCGTAAATTCGGTCTTTGCCGCAACAAACTGCGGGAAGCGGCTTTCCGTGGCGAAGTGCCCGGTATGACCAAGGCCAGCTGGTAAGGAGAAAAGTGCAATGAGTATGAGTGATCCCATTGCCGATATGCTGACCCGCATTCGCAACGCTCAGGCGGCCGAGAAAAGCCGCGTGGTGATGCCTTCATCGAAGCTGAAGGTCGCGATTGCCAGCGTATTGAAGGAAGAAGGTTACGTGGAAGACTTCGCGGTACGCGAGGTTGATGGCAAATCCTCCCTGGATATCGCGCTCAAGTATTACGCTGGTCGTCCGGTGATCGAACAGATCGAGCGTGTCTCACGCCCCGGTCTTCGCATCTACAAGGGTTCCCAGGATTTGCCCCGCGTCATGAATGGCCTGGGTGTGGCGATCGTGTCCACCCCCAAGGGCGTGATGACTGACCGCAAAGCGCGCGCTACCAATGTCGGCGGCGAAGTGCTGTGCATCGTCGCGTAAGGGTTTAAGCCATGACAACGACACAAAAAGCGACCAAGCAGTCGCGCGTAGCAAAATATCCGGTCGCTCTGCCCAAGGGTGTGGAAGTTTCCATCGCCAATGGCGCGATCGCCGTCAAGGGCCCCCTGGGTTCGCTGAAGCAGAGCCTGCATCCTTCCGTCGCAGTGCGCCAGGAAGGCGAGCAGCTGGTGTTTGAAACGGTGGCTGGTGCGGTTAATGCGCTCGCCATGTCAGGCACCACGCGAGCTCTTGTGAATAACATGGTGACCGGCGTGACTAAAGGGTTCGAGCGCAAGCTCAGCCTGGTGGGCGTGGGTTATCGTGCCCAGGCGCAAGGGGATAAGCTGAATTTATCGCTCGGCTTCTCCCACCCTGTGGTCCATGCCATGCCTGCCGGCATTAAAGTCGAAACCCCTACGCAAACTGAAATCGTGATCAAGGGTATCGACAAGCAGCTTGTGGGCCAAGTGGCCGCCGAAGTGCGCGCCTACCGCGAACCCGAACCCTACAAGGGCAAGGGTGTGCGTTACGCCGACGAGCGCGTGGTCCTCAAAGAAACCAAGAAGAAGTAAGGGTGCGCTGAAATGGACAAGAAACAAACGAGACTGCGCCGTGCGCGCAAGACGCGTGCGAAGATTGCCGAGCTCAAGGTGGTGCGCCTATCCGTGCATCGCTCTAACTCAAACATCTACGCCCAGGTCTGGTCGGGCTGTGGCACGCGCGTTCTGGCTGCTGCCTCCACGCTGGATGCCAGCCTTCGCAACGACATCAAGAACGGCGGTAACACCGAGGCCGCGGCCAAGGTAGGCAAGCTCATCGCAGAGCGGGCTAAGGCTGCCGGCGTCGAGACGGTCGCTTTTGACCGTTCCGGTTTCCATTATCACGGCCGGGTTAAGGCCCTGGCGGAGGCTGCTCGCGAGAGCGGTCTCAAGTTCTAATCGAGGTAGCGTATGGCTAAGCCGCAAACAAAACGTCCCCAAGCGGGCGAAGAGCGCGAAGACAACCTGCGCGAGAAACTGGTCGGCGTCAATCGCGTCACCAAGGTGGTGAAGGGTGGCCGTATTCTCGGCTTCGCTGCGCTTACCGTGGTGGGTGATGGTGATGGGGCTGTGGGTATGGGCAAGGGTAAGTCCCGCGAAGTCCCCGTCGCTGTGCAAAAGGCCATGGAAGAAGCGCGTCGCAAGATGAATCGCATCAGCCTGCGTGAAGGCACGGTGCATCACACGGTGATTGGCACACACGGCGCTTCCCGCGTGCTGATTCAGCCTGCGCCTTCGGGCACCGGCATTATCGCTGGCGGCGCCATGCGCGCCGTGTTCGAAGTGATGGGCGTGACCGATGTGATCGCCAAATGCATCGGCTCCACCAATCCCTACAACGTGGTTCGCGCCACTTTGAATGGTCTCAAGAAGATCTCCACTCCGGCGGAGATCGCGGCCAAGCGCGGGCTCACTGTCGAACAGATTCAGGGGTAAGCCATGGCCGATAAGAAAATCAAAGTCACACTGGTGAAAAGCCTGATTGGCACCAAGCAAGATCACCGCGCTACGGTGAAGGGCCTGGGCCTCAAGCGCTTGCAACACACGGTTGAGCTGGAAGACACCCCCGCGATTCGCGGCATGGTGACGAAAGTCGCCTACTTGGTAAAACTGGAAGGCTAAGGTATGCGTCTTAACACTATCAAACCCGCTGAGGGCGCCACCCACGCTAAGAAGCGTGTCGGGCGCGGCATCGGCAGCGGCCTAGGCAAGACTGCCGGCCGCGGTCACAAGGGCCAAAAGTCCCGTTCTGGCGGTTTCCACAAAGTCGGGTTCGAAGGCGGTCAAATGCCGCTGCATCGTCGTCTGCCCAAGCGCGGCTTCACCCCGCTTGATGCCGGTCGCAAGGTGGAAGTGCGCCTGTCCGAAATCAACGCGCTGCCTGTGGACGAAATCGATCTCTTGTCCCTCAAGCAAGCGGGCGTGATTCCTGCCGACACGTTGGTTGCGAAGGTGATCCTCTCCGGCGAGATCACGCGTAAGGTTAGCCTGCGTGGTCTGGGTGTTACCAAGGGCGCTCGCGCCGCGATCGAAGCCGCTGGCGGCTTGATCGCTGAGTAAGGGCCTACACCTTGGCTAACCCGGCTGCAACCGCAGGTTCGATGGGAAGAGGTGGGAGCCGCTTCGCTGACCTTAAGCGTCGGCTGTGGTTCCTGCTTGGCGCGCTGATCGTCTATCGCATCGGCGCACATATCCCAGTGCCTGGTATTGATCCCGTCAAGCTTGCTGAGTTGTTTTCCAGCCAGCAGGGCGGCATCTTGGGTGTTTTTAACTTGTTCTCGGGTGGTGCGCTGTCGCGCTTCACGATTTTTGCCTTGGGCATCATGCCCTATATTTCTGCCTCCATCATCATGCAGCTTCTGACGGTGGCGGTGCCCTCGTTTGAGGCGCTCAAGAAAGAGGGTGAGGCAGGGCGACGTAAGATCACTCAATACACCCGCTATGGCACGCTGGGGCTTGGATTGTTTCAGGCGTTTGGTATTAGCATCGCGCTCGAGTCTCAAGCTGGGTTGGTGCTGGATCCAGGCATGGCTTTTCGATTCGTCACGGTGGTTACGTTGCTGACGGGTACCATGTTCCTGATGTGGTTGGGTGAGCAAATTACCGAGCGCGGTCTCGGAAATGGCATCTCCTTGATCATTTTCGCAGGGATCGCAGCGGGCTTACCTAATGCTCTCGGTGGGTTGTTTGAGCTGGTGAGGACCGGCGCGATGCACGCCTTGACAGCCTTGTTCATCACGGTGCTGGTCGTGTTGGTGACCGCGTTGGTGGTGTTTGTCGAGCGCGGCCAGCGGAAGATTTTGGTTAATTACGCCAAGCGCCAGGTGGGTAACCGGGTCTATGGCGGCCAGGCGTCGCATTTACCTCTCAAGCTCAATATGGCAGGGGTGATTCCGCCGATCTTCGCGTCGAGCATCATACTTTTCCCGGCTACAGCGGCGAGCTGGTTCGGCGCGAGTGAAGGCATGACATGGTTGAAGAACATTGCTTCGACCTTGTCGCCAGGGCAGCCTATTTATGTCCTGTTGTATGCCGCGGCGATCGTGTTTTTCTGCTTCTTCTATACCGCGCTGGTCTTCAACGCAAAAGAGACAGCGGATAATCTCAAGAAGAGCGGTGCATTCGTTCCTGGTATTCGTCCCGGTGAGCAGACCGCGGGTTACATTGACCGCGTGCTGATGCGCCTCACGTTGGTGGGCGCTGTGTATGTCACTTTGGTGTGCTTGCTGCCGGAGTTTCTGATCCTGAAATGGAATGTTCCGTTTTACTTTGGCGGCACCTCGCTCCTCATTATTGTGGTCGTGACGATGGATTTCATGTCTCAGGTCCAGGCGCATGTGATGTCGCACCAGTATGAGAGCTTGCTCAAGAAGGCTAACTTCAAAGGCGGCCTTTTGGCGCGGCACTGACATCGGGGGCACACGGGTAATGTCGAAGGAAGATGTGATTGAGATGCAGGGTGAGGTCACCGAGAACCTCCCCAACGCGACCTTTCGGGTGAAGCTCGAAAACGGTCATGTGGTACTCGGGCATATCTCCGGCAAGATGCGCATGCATTACATCCGCATCCTGCCGGGCGATAAAGTGACGGTCCAGCTCACGCCGTATGACCTCACCAAGGGTCGTATTGTGTTCCGGGCGAAATAGGTTTGTGTGAATCAATCGCTTTGGGGGCAACCGCGTTCCGCGCCCGAGTGAGCAAAGATTTTTTAGGGGAATTTCATGAAAGTGCAAGCTTCCGTTAAACGGATCTGCAGGAATTGCAAAGTAATCCGCCGCAAGGGCGTGGTGCGCATCATTTGCACCGATCCGCGCCACAAGCAGCGCCAAGGTTGATCGGGCGGTAGGATTCCCGATATAATTTCCAGTTTCGCTATTTCGGCTTGAGGTTAACAGCATGGCCCGCATCGCAGGGGTAAATATTCCGAATCATCAGCACGCCGAGATCGCCCTTACCGCGATCTACGGTATTGGCCGCACCCGCGCGCAGAAAATTTGCGACGCGGCCGGCGTTCTCCGGACAACCAAAGTGAAGGATCTCACCGATACGCAGATGGAAAGCCTGCGTGAAGAGGTGGGTAAGTTCACCATCGAGGGTGATCTTCGCCGCGAAGTCACCATGAGCATCAAGCGTCTGATGGACCTTGGTTGCTATCGTGGTGTTCGCCATCGTCGCGGGCTGCCCGTTCGTGGTCAGCGCACCCGCACCAACGCTCGCACCCGCAAGGGACCGCGTAAAGCCATCGCCGGCGCGAAGAAGTAATCAGGAATCGAGATAATGGTTAAAGCTGCAACGAAAGTTCGCAAGAAGGTCAAGAAGAACGTCGCCGAGGGTATTGCCCACATTCACGCGTCGTTCAACAACACCATCATCACCATCACCGACCGCCAAGGTAATGCACTTTCCTGGGCAACCTCAGGTGGGGCCGGCTTCAAGGGCTCGCGCAAGAGCACGCCGTTCGCTGCCCAGGTTGCCGCTGAAGCCGCTGGTAAGGTAGCGCAGGAGTGTGGTGTCAAGAACCTCGAAGTGCGCATCAAAGGCCCGGGCCCTGGCCGCGAGTCTGCCGTGCGTGCGTTGAATGCCCTGGGGTTGAAGATCACCGCGATCTCCGATATCACCCCGATCCCGCACAATGGCTGCCGGCCGCCCAAGCGCCGTCGTATCTAAAGGAGTAGAACGTGGCTCGCAATCTTGATCCCAAATGCCGCCAATGCCGCCGGGAAGGCGAAAAGCTCTTCCTGAAAGGCGAGAAGTGCTTTACCGATAAATGCTCCGTTGAGCGCCGCGCCTATGCGCCTGGCCAGCACGGCCAGAAATCCGGCCAACGTTTGTCCGGCTATGGCGTGCAGCTTCGCGAAAAGCAGAAGATCCGCCGCGTTTATGGCGTGCTTGAGCGTCAGTTCCGCAAGGTATTCTTCGAGGCCGACCGCCGCAAGGGCCAGACGGGTGAAAACCTGCTGCAGCTCCTGGAGTCGCGGCTGGATAACGTCGCATACAAAATGGGCTTTGGCGCTTCTCGCACTGAGTCCCGCCAATTGGTTCGCCATAACGGCGTTCTGGTTAATGGACGTCGCGTGAATATCCCGTCTTACAGTGTGCGTCCTGGTGATGTCGTTGAGCTCACCGAATCCGCCAAGGGCCAGCTGCGCGTGAAGGCGTCCCTCGAAGCCGCTGCCAGCCGCGGTTTCCCCGAGTGGCTGGATGTTGATGCCAAGGCGGGTAAGGGTGTGTACAAGTCTCACCCCGCGCGGACCGATCTGCCCCCGACCCTCAATGAAGGTCTGGTGGTCGAACTGTATTCGCGTTAATCGCTCGCGCAAGCGAATAGCCCACAAACCCAAAGAGGATAGGCGATGCAAAGCTCTGCTTTTCTCAAACCGCGCATTATTGATGTGCAGCATCAGTCGCCGGTTCGTGCCCGCGTGGTCATGGAGCCCTTTGAGCGTGGTTATGGACACACGCTCGGCAATGCGCTGAGACGTATCCTGTTGTCCTCCATGCCTGGTGCCGCGCCCACCGAGGTCGCGATTGCCAATGTGCTGCACGAGTACTCGACGCTCGACGGCGTGCGCGAAGATGTGGTCGACATCCTTCTCAATCTGAAGGGTGTGGTCTTCAAGCTGCAGAATCGCAGCGACGTTACGCTTCGCCTAGCCAAGGAAGGTGAAGGCGTGGTACGCGCCTCCGACATCGAGCTCACCCATGATGTGGAAATCCTGAACCCGGATCACGTGATTGCGCATCTTGCCTCTGGTGGCAAGATCGACATGGAGATCAAGGTGGAGCAGGGCCGGGGATATGTGCCGGGGAATGTGCGTCCGGTGGGGCTTGAGTCGAAGTCGATCGGCAACATCGTGTTGGATGCGTCTTTCTCGCCGGTGCGCCGTGTGAGTTATCAGGTTGAGTCTGCCCGTGTGGAGCAGCGCACTGACCTCGACAAGCTGGTGATGGACATCGAAACCAACGGCGCGGTTGATCCACAAGAAGCCATTCGTTTCGCTGCCCGCGTGCTGATGGAGCAACTCGGTGCCTTCGCCGATCTGGAAGGTACCCCGGTGACGGCGGAAGCACCCTCCAAGCCCACTCAGGTGGATCCGATTCTGCTGCGCCCGGTGGATGATCTCGAACTCACCGTTCGTTCGGCTAATTGCTTGAAGGCTGAGAACATCTACTACATCGGCGATCTGATTCAGCGCACCGAGTCCGAGCTGCTCAAGACTCCCAATCTGGGTCGGAAGTCGCTCAACGAAATCAAGGAAGTGCTGGCTTCTCATGGCCTCACCCTTGGCATGAAACTCGAGAACTGGCCCCCGGCTGGTATCGAAAAGGTCTGAGGTTTTTCTCAGGTTTGTCAAATGCAGGGCAGCGCAAGCGCTCTGCATTTGGTTTTTTGTAACAGGTAGTTCAACCCAACATTAACCAGTCATTTGCCCGGTGCGATGGCTGAACAAAAAAGAGGTTTTGTAAATGCGTCACGGTAACGGTCTTCGTAAGCTTAATCGCACTTCTTCGCATCGCTTGGCGATGCTTCGCAACATGAGCAATTCGCTCCTGCGTCATGAAGTGATTCGCACCACCCTGCCCAAGGCCAAGGAATTGCGCCGCGTGGTCGAGCCGATCATCACCCTGGGCAAGAAGCCCAGCCTCGCCAATCGTCGCCTTGCGTTCGATCGTTTGCGCGATCGTGAAATGGTCGTGAAGGTTTTCGACGTACTGGGCCCGCGCTTTGCCAGTCGCAATGGCGGTTATCTGCGCATCCTTAAGTGCGGCTTCCGTGTGGGCGACAATGCCCCGATGGCGATCGTCGAATTGCTTGATCGTCCGGAAACGGAAGAAGCACCTGCGGCGCAAGAAGCCGAGTAAAGAAAAGCCGGGCAACCGGCTTTTTTTTCGGGTGGTAAAACCGAGGCCAAGCGGATGCCAATCGTGCTCCCCTGTCCAGCACGATGTCAGCAGTCCCAACGGCCGAAAGCGCCAAACAAGCCTCAATCCTGGCCACACCGCACCGAGCACCCAAACCAAAGTTCAACTTCAACCGATCCCCGACCCCAATCCAGCGCGCAATTATGGATTATTTTATCTACCTGCAAGCCCTCATCCTCGGTCTGGTCGAAGGCTTTACGGAATTTCTCCCCATATCCAGCACCGGGCACCTCATTCTTGTGGGCGAGCTGATGGGGTTTAATGACGAAAAGGGCAAGCTCTTTGAAATCGTCATTCAATCTGGCGCGATCCTGGCGGTGTGTTGGGAATATCGCTACCGGTTAGGGAAGGTGTTGCTCGGCGCAAGGCATGACCCGATGGCACAAAAGTTTATCCTGAACCTCGCCGTTGCGTTTTTGCCCTTGGCCTTGCTCGGACTCGCTTTCGGCAAGGCAATCAAAACCCATCTTTTTACCGCGCCCGTCGTCGCGACAGCCTTCATCGTGGGCGGCGTGATCATCCTTTGGGCCGAACGCCGCGCCCATCGCATACGGGTGGAAACGGTGGATGACATCGACCTCGTCGATGCCCTGAAACTCGGCCTCGCTCAAGCCTTCGCGCTCATCCCCGGCACCTCCCGCTCAGGCGCCACCATCATCGGTGGCTTGTTGTTTGGCTTGTCGCGTCAGGCTGCCACCGAGTTCTCTTTTTTCCTGGCCATACCCACGCTCATCCTCGCCACGATCTATCAGCTTTACAAAGAGCGCGCCTTGCTCTCGCTGGATGACATGGGCATGTGGGCCACCGGCTTTATCGCCGCCTTTATCTCGGCCTTCCTGTGCGTGCGCTGGCTGCTTCGCTACATCAGCACCCATGATTTCACGCTCTTTGCCTGGTATCGCATCGCCTTTGGCATCGTGGTGTTACTCACCTGGCATTTTGGCTGGATAGGCTGGCACGCCTGATCGTGATTCTCTATCTCCACGGCTTTCGCTCGTCGCCTGCTTCGCACAAGGCGCGCTTGCTTCACGATCGCATGGTCCAGCGCGGCTTGGCGTCACATTTCTGGTGTGAGCAGCTACCCTTCGCGCCACAGGAAGCGGAAGCGCTGATCGAGCGCGTGATCGCTGCTGCGCCCACACCGCACACCTTGGTCGGCAGTTCACTAGGCGGTCTCTATGCCAGCGTGCTGGCTCAGCGTTGGGGTCTGCCTGCCGTGCTGATCAACCCCGCTGTGCTGGCTTCGGTCACGCTCGAAGCCTACATCGGCACCCAAACCCATCTTCACACCGGGCAAGCCTTCGAATTCACCGCGGCGCACATCGACCATTTACGCAGGCTCGAGGCCGAGCCGCTCACGGATCTTTCCCACACGTGGCTGTTAGTGGAAGCCGGCGACGAAGTGCTGGATGCCACCGCCGCGGTCAAGCGTTTCGCCGGTGCCAAAATCACCCTGCATGAAGGCGGGGATCATAGCTTCACCCGCTTTGCCGATTACCTCGATGAGATCATCGATTTTGCGCGAGGCCCCGCGCCTTCCGCGGCCGCCTGACAAGTCGATGCTGTTGCCGAAGCGTTTATAATCCCGCGACTTTTTCCGGATATCGCCATGCATGTACTTTTCGAGGAAGACGGCCAATTCAAAACGGCCCAAATCCTGACCGAAACCGAAGCCAATCTTCAGGTTGAAACAGCCGGCGGCCGGCGCATCAAAATCAAAGCAGCCAATGTGCTGCTGCGTTACACCGACCCCATCGGCCACCGGCTCCTCGATGCCGCAGAGCAAGGCAGCGCCGAGATCGACACCGATTTTCTGTGGGAAGTCTGTGGTGATGCCGAGTTTGAGTTCGCGGCCCTGGCCAAGGATTACTTCGGCCATGCGCCGTCCCCGGTTGAATCGGCTTCAATACTGCTGCGCTTGCAAAGCGCCCCGATTCATTTTCACCGCAAAGGCCGCGGCCGCTTTCGCAAGGCCCCGCCGCAGATTCTCGAAGCCGCGCTCGCCGGTTTGGAAAAGAAACGCCAGCAAGCCGAACAAGTCGAGCGCATGGCAGCGCAATTCGCCCGTTTCGAGCTACCGCCTGAATGTGCACCCCTCATCCGGCAGATCATGTTCAAACCGGATCGCAATCGGCTTGAAACTCGGGCCTTCGAAGCGGCCTGCGAGCGCACCGGGCTGACCGCGCCGGCGCTGATGCTGCGCTGTGGCGCTTTTCAAGACAGCCACGATTATCACTACCAGCATTTTTTATTCGAGCAATTTCCCGAAGGCACCGAATTCCCGCCCTTCGAGGTGCCGGATCGCTCGCAAAGCTTACCGCTGGCGGCCGTCGAGGCCTTCAGCATCGATGATGCCGCCACCACCGAAATCGACGATGCATTTTCCTTGATCGAAACCGGGCAGGGCGGCTGGCAGGTGGGTATCCACATCGCCGCGCCAGGGCTGGGTTTCACCCCCGGCGACAGTGTGGATGCCATCGCCCGGCGCAGGCTCTCCACGGTCTATATGCCGGGCAATAAAATCACCATGCTGCCCGATGAAGTGGTCTCGCGCTTCACCTTGGCGGCGGGCGATGCGCGCCCGAGCCTCTCGCTCTATCTGGATGTCGCACCCGATTTCACCATCACTGGCCACAGCTCGAAAATCGAGCGCGTGCCGGTGGTTGCCAATCTGCGCCACCATGACATCGAGCCGGTGTTCAATGAGCACACCCTCAAGACCGGCGTCCCGGCGTTTCCTTTCAAATCCGAGCTCACGGTGCTGCATCAGCTCGCTTGTGCCTTGGAAGCCAAGCGTGGCAAGGCTTCCAGCAATCAGCTGCAAAAGGAATACAGCTTCGCAGTCGATTGGTCGCAGACCACGCCGCATGGCCAGGGGCGCGTCACCATCAGCGAGCGATCGCGCGGATCACCGCTGGATAAGCTGGTGGCCGAGTTGATGATTCAAGCCAACACCACCTGGGGCGCGGCGTTGCATGACGCCAGCATCAGCGGGCTTTACCGTGCGCAAAGCGGCGGCAAAGTGCGCATGACCACCCAGGCTGCCCCGCATGAGGGTCTGGGCGTGGCGTGCTATGCCTGGTCGTCTTCGCCCCTGCGCCGTTATGTCGATCTCATCAACCAATGGCAGCTCATCGCCTGGCTGGAAGGCCGCGCCCCGCATTTCGCCGGCAACTCACCCGAGCTCCTCTCCGCGCTACATGAATTTGAAATCACCTACGGCGCCTATGCCGATTTCCAGCGGCAGATGGAGCGCTACTGGTGCCTGCGCGCCCTGCTGGATGCGCCTGATGGCCCGCTCGAAGGCCATGTGCTGCGCGAATCCCTGGTGCGGCTGTCGCATTTGCCCCTGACCTTGAAGGTGCCCTCTTTGCCGCCCACGCCCGCCGGCAGCCGGGTGCGGATGGCCTTGGGCGACGTTGATCTGCTGGGCCTGGACGCTCGCGTGCAATTCCTCGAAACGCTGCCCAGCGCCGGGCCTATCGAGGATCCGCTCGATGAAGCACTCCCCTCGGCGTAGGCGGGGTGGGGGCGCCTTGGCTCGCCGCTTCGCAGTGGGTTTTGAAACTCAAAAAATTCACTCATCGAACCCCCTAACCAGCGCGCCCGGCTCAAGGTAGAATTCTTCGCTATGAGGCGATGGCTTCCTTTCATTTCGAAAGCAACTCTGCGTGCGCGCCATGTGCTTGGGGCTCGCCCCGGTTTTTTTTCGGATCCGGACAATCGCTTCAATATCGCCTTTGGCGTGTCGATTGTGCTGCACCTCGTGCTGTTGTCGGTGCATTTCCGCCTACCGGAAAAGCTGCTGTCAAAAGCCACCGAAAAGCCGCTGGAAATCGTGCTGGTCAATGCCAAGTCGCGCAACAAGCCCACCGAAGCGCAAGTGCTGGCGCAAACCCATCTCGACGGCGGCGGCAACACCGACGAAGACCGCCGCCTGCGCACGCCGCTGCCGCCCTCGGTTAACACCAAGGAAGGCGATGCGATGGTGGAAACCCGCCAGCGCATGCAGCAGCTTGAAAAAATCCAGCAGGCCCTGCTCACCCAAGCCAAGTCACGAGCGGTGATCGACACCCAGCAATACCGCACCCCGCCGGTGGACACCCCGCCCTCGGCCACCGGCTTTGATCTGGCCCAAAACGCGCTTGCCATCGCCCGTCTTGAAGGCCAGATCGACAAAGCGATTGATGAATACAACAAACGCCCGCGCAAGAAATTCATCGGCGCCCGCGCAGAGGAATACCGCTTCGCGCAATACATCGAAGACTGGCGGCAAAAGATCGAGCGTATCGGCACCCTCAATTACCCCGAGGCCGCCCGCGGCAAGGTCTATGGCAGCTTGCTGTTATCGATCTCGGTGCGCGCAGATGGCAGTGTCGATCGCCTCGAAGTGCTGCGCTCATCGGGCTACCCGGTGCTTGATGATGCCGCCCGGCGCATCGTGCAAATGGCCTCGCCCTTTGCCCCCTTTCCGCAAGACATCCGCCGCGATACCGATGTGATCGAAATCACCCGCACCTGGGTATTCACCAACGCCGACCGGCTCAAAACCGAGTGATCTGAAAAGAGCGCCCCATGACAGACCGCTATGCCGTGATCGGCAACCCGATCAATCACAGCAAATCGCCCTTCATCCACACCGCTTTCGCCCGTCAGACGCAGCAAGACCTGCGCTATGAAGCCCTGCTCGCGCCGCTCGAGGGCTTTGCCAGCACCGTGCGCGCCTTCATCGAAGCGGGCGGCAAGGGCATGAATGTCACCGTGCCTTTCAAGGTCGAGGCCTTTGAGTTGTGCAGCGAACGCACCCCCCGCGCCCAAGCGGCCGGCGCGGTGAATACGCTGAGCTTTGAAGGCGGCTACATCAGCGGCGACAACACCGATGGCGCCGGTCTGATTGCCGATCTGGCCAACAACCAACAATTCGATCTGGGCGGGCGCAATGTGCTGCTGCTCGGTGCCGGCGGCGCGGCGCGGGGCGTGCTGCTGCCGATCTTGCATCAGCGCCCGGCCTCGCTCACGCTGGCCAATCGCACCGCCGCCCGCGCGGCGGAATTGTGCAACACCTTCCAGGGGCTCGCCGCAGCGGTCGGCCTGGGTGCGATTCGCTTGAATGCCTGCGATTTTGCTTCACTCGCCGGCGGCGAATATGATCTTGTCATCAATGCCACCTCAGCCAGCCTCACCAACGAAGCCCCGAAGCTCCCCCCCGGCCTTTACGGCCCAGAGAGCCTCGCTTACGACATGGTCTATGGCAAGGGCCGCACCCCCTTCATGCAGCAAGCCTTGGGTCAAGGCGCGGCGCGCGCGAGCGACGGCTTAGGCATGCTG
>JBEAUN010000217.1:0-2911 GCA_041161415.1 Pseudomonadota bacterium
CGGCGTCGTTTGGGCAGTTGCAGGCTGCTCAGGCTACGGCATCCGGGGTCTGTCTTACGCCTTCGCAGCCTGGATATTCCTTCCAATCGTCTTCGGCTTCAGGGCAAATGAGAATTGCGCGGCACCACTCGGACCCAATGTTTTTGGGTGGTGCCGCAGGTCAACCTCTTGTGAGATTGAACGAAAGTACTCATCAAAACCTCCATCGGGATCTAAATAATTTTTTGCGGACGCGGGAGGATTCCTTTGGTAATCATATGCGGCCTCAGCCAGGGAATAGCGGTGTGATCATTCGTCAGAACTTTACACGTCAAGAGCGGCTCGAAGCTTTGAGGGATTTTTATAGAGGGCCAGGTTCGATTTACACTGAGGCCGCAACAGGATTTTTCGCGCAGCATCCAGGTCTCTAGTTCAATGAGCGGTTTCTCGCTTTCAGCGCCCGACTGTGGTATAAGCTTTCTAAGCTCTGCACCGGCCGAATTGTTTTGCACTAAATGCACTTCGTTTCTGGCAAATGATATTTTTCTACCACTTCTTGATATGTCAAAAATCCGTCTGGATTTTTGTTTTACTTACGATAATCGACTGCTGGTTTCAGAGAGCGCAAAGAATTATCTTGAAACGTACGCGTCCACACCCGTTGGTTTCCGCATTGTAGATCCAGTATCGCTATACTATGCATGCGTGGCAGATCGGGTTTTGATGTTTGACATCGAAAGAAGAAAAACACGCTTTGAGGGGAAGTGTGATGTCTGCGGTGGTTTTGAATCGGTAGCAGGTGCAACGCCTGACCTGCCCCAGGCTTTTCGGACCACTGATTAATTGAGAGACTGGCCCTGCCGACAGGAGGCAGGGATGCGGAAGTCGAGATTTACGGACGAGCAGATTGTGGCGATCCTGCGAGAGACAGATCGCGACGGCGTGGCGGTTGTTGCCAAGCGCCACGGGGTGAGCGAGCAGGCGATTTACGGCTGGCGGAAGAAGTTCGGCGCGTTCCAGGCGAACGACGTCAGGCGCCTCAAGCAGCTCGAGAGTGAGAATGCGAGGCTGAAGAAGCTTGTGGCCGAGCGCGACCTTGAGATCGAGGTGATAAAGGAGATCAACGCAAAAAAATGGTAAGCGTGCCGGCCCGCCGCGCCCAGGTCGCGCATGCGACGCGTCGAGGGATTTCGCAACGGCGAGCCTGCACGCTGATGAAGGTCAGTCGTTCCGCCCTTGGTTATTGCTCGAGGCGCTCGGCGCGCGATGCCCCGGTCATTGCGCGCATGCGCGAGATCGCGGGCCAGTATCCACGGTATGGCTATCGGCGCATCCGGATTTTCCTTGGCCGCGAGGGATATGTGATGAGCAATGGGCGCATGGAAAGGCTGTGGCGACAGGCAAGACTGCAGGTCCCGCGCAAACGGCCGCGCCGGCGTGTCGCCAGCACGAGACCAAGGCCCCAGGCGCCTTTGATGGTCAATCAGGTCTGGGCGATCGACTTTGTCCATGACGCCTGCGCCAACGGACAGAAGCTGAAGTGCCTGACGGTGGCGGAAGAGTTCACCCGCGAAGGCCTTGCGATAGAAGTTGCCGGGGCGATCCGCTCGAGGCATGTCATTGACGTGCTGTCCCGGCTCGTGTCCGAGCGCGGCGCACCGATGTTCATCCGCTCCGACAACGGTCCCGAGTTCGTCTCGCGGGCCATTCTCAAGTGGGTTACCGATGAGGGCATCGCGACGGCACTCATCGATCCGGGCAAGCCATGGCAGAATGGCGTCAACGAGAGCTTCAACGGCAAATTCCGGGACGAGTGCCTGAACATGGAATGGTTCCGCAGCCGGGCTGAGGCCAAGGTCGTCATCGCCTCGTGGCTCAACCACTTCAACACCGTCCGGCCGCATTCAAGCCTCGGCTATCTGACGCCTCATGTCTTCGCGGAGAAGTGCAGAAATGAAGCTTCAGCGTCCGAGCCAGCAACGGGCCGGGACGCTGCGGTACTTGGGGCCTGCGCGCCCCGGCCCGTTGCACAACCGCTCCGGAAGGGGCAAAACGACATCAATGGGAGGGCTGGCTTCTCAAGTTAAGGCTGGTCCGAAGAATCTGGGCAGGTCATGGTCTTGGCGATAGAGCAGCGGTTCAGCCACAGAAACTCTCCCTGCATGTTGGTTATCGGCAATGGCTATGTCGCAGCGGACTTAGCGCACTTCGTTGCTGAGGTGACCAAGACCATCGGCTTCGGTGCGAACGACGTCGCCGCGGGCCAGATACAGCCATTGCGCCCAGATGTTCGCCGGTTTAAAGGCAACACCTGCGGCTGTTCCGGTCAGGATCAGCGTGCCCCGGGGAATTTTGCCGTGGGGCATGAGCTGAACGGCCTCTTTGCCGCGCCAGAACCTTTGATTCTGTAGCGCAAAAGACTGGGCGACGATTTCCTCGATCTTCAGGATCATGTCGCCCGCCCGAAATCGCTGACGCAGCGCATCGTTCACATAAAGGCGCAACTCGATACCGCGGTGAAAGTCCTGCGTTCTGGGGATTGCGAACAAGGCGCCGCATGGCAGGAAGGTCTCCTTGCCTTTTGCGCTGGCAAAGCCTGTTGTGCCCATGGGCTCGCGCAGGCGAAGTTCACGCACAAGGGTCCAGCGATCGGTGAAGTCGTTGCAGAGGACGAGCCCATACTCGACCTTTGCATCGGGGCCTGAAATGTCCGACAGCGGGACCATGCCCAGTTCAGCTTCATAGTCGAGCCGCGGCACGTACCGGACATCTGCATTCCAGTTTGTTGGCGCCGCAAGCTTCGGAAACAGGAATGGGGGATCGTCAAGAAGGACTTCCTCCGCGTGCTCGGCATAATTCGTGCCGGCTGCGATGAAAGGCGCCACATAGTTCACAGGTGAAACCAGTTCAGAGGCGGGCGCCGTTATCCGGG
>JBEAUN010000200.1:0-3506 GCA_041161415.1 Pseudomonadota bacterium
GTAAGCGTCCAGCAAACCCACTTCCCCTCAACCACCCCGCCACCGATGGGGCAACAACTCCCCAAGCCCACTCATCCGCTGCGTCGGCAATCGTTGCAGCACATCCGTGAGATAGCGCATCGGATCAAGCCCATTGAGTCTTGCCGAATGAACGAGGCTCATCACCGCGGCCGCGCGCTCGCCTGCGCGCTGGCTTCCAGCGAACAGCCAATTCTTTCGCCCCAGCGCAATCGGTCGGATCTGATTCTCAATCCAGTTGTTATCAATCGGCACCCGTCCGTCATCGAGATAGCGCACCAGCGCCGCCCAGCGTTTCAGGCTGTAATCCATCGCCCGTGCAATCGCCGAGCCCTCAGTAACTTTCAACCGATTACACACCAGCCAATCATGCAAGGCCTGCGCAATCGGCCGGGCCCGCTCCTTGCGCAATTGGCCTCTGGCTGCCGCATCCAGCGCCGCAGCCTCGCGTTCCACGCCGTAGAGCTGGCCGAAGTAATCCAGCGCCTCAGCCGCGAGTGTGCTCTTGTTGGCTGCGTGCAACTCAAAGAATTTACGTCGCGCATGGGCCATGCAGCCCGCCTCGGTCACACCCTGACTCAGCAGGTGCTTGTAGCCCGCGTAGTCATCACACACCAGCGTGCCACGCCAAGCGCCGAGAAACTCCTCCGCATGCTCGCCCGCACGGCTGTCGGCAAACTGATACACCACCGCCCGCGTCTTGTCATGCGCACCGATGCTGTAGGACCACAGATACGCACGATGCGTCTTGCCCAGACCGGGCTTTAACATCGCCACCGGCGTCTCATCGGCATGCAGCACATCGTGGGCGAGCAGCTCGGTGCGCAGCGCATCGACCAGGGGCTGCAGCACCACGCCGCACTGGCCCACCCATTGCGCCAGCGTGGAGCGGGCAATGGCGACACCGGCACGCGCGAAGATGCCTTCCTGCCGATACAGCGGCAGATGGTCCTGAAATTTGGCGACCAGCACCTGCGCGAGCAATCGCGCGGTGGGGATGCCTTTGTCGATCACATGCGCCGGCACCGCTGCCTGGGTCAGCGTCTGGCACTGGACGCAGGCCCATTTGCCTCGAATGTGGCGCTCCACGGTGAAGACACCCGGGGTGTAATCGAGTTTCTCGGCAACATCTTCGCCGATGCGCTTCATCTGGCAGCCGCAGGCGCAGACAGTGGCCTCGGGTTCGTGGCGAATGTCAGTGCGCGGCAAGTGGGCCGGCAGCGGGGCGCGCTTAGGGTTGGCTTTGGGGGCGCTCGCTTCCGGGAGCTTGGCGACGAGGTGCTCGGCTTGGGCTTCGACTTCGAGCTCGACAGCGGCCAAGTCAGTATCGATCGCTTCGTCAAACAGCGCGGTTTGCTCGTTGGGGAGCTGCTCGGAACGGCGGCCGAAATGGGCGCGTTTGAGCTGGGCAAGTTCAAAGGTGAGTTTGTCGATCTTGGCTTGCCGCCAGATGATTTCGCGATCTTTGCCTTCGATGAGCGCGACTTGATTGCGCACCATGTCGCGCAGTTGGTCGGCGTTGAGATTGGCAAAGTCGGCTGTGAATGGCATGGTGGAATGATGCCTGGGGCCTGGCGGGAAAACCATCGTGGACTCCCCGTATTGCAAAGGCTCAGACAATGCGAATGATGCCGCCGTCAGCCAGTTGCCTCCACGCGAGGCCCAGTACCAGCGCGTCGAATTGGCATCGATTAAGGGTCAGTGGGTCGCCGGGGGCGGGCCAGTGGAAGCGGCCCTGGTTGAGCCGCCGGCAGGCTAGCCAGATGCCATGACCGTCATGGGCGAGCAGTTTCATGCGCGTGCCCCGGGCGTTGGCAAAGAGGTAGGCGTGGTGCGGTTTGGCTTCTCCGAAGACTTGAACGACACGGGCGAGCAGGCTGTCGATGCCGGCGCGCATGTCGGCCGGTTCGGTGGCGAGCCAAATGGCGTCGGCGCGAATCATTTGAGGCACTCGCGCAGCCAGTCGGTGGTGGCTGGGATGGCACTGATCGGGCAGTGAATGTTGATGTGGGTATCGCCTCGGCGGATTTCGATGTGAATGGGGCCCGTGGCTGCGGGGCCGGGGGCGAGTTGGATGGGGAGAAAGGATAGGGGTGTTGGGTGAGCGCCAGCGCTTGCAGCGCGGTGTTTGCGGATCCAGCGCCGCAGCAGTTCGAGGCGAATGCCGTGGGCTTGGGCGATGTCGGGAATGTTGGCACCGGGCTTTGAGCAGAATTCGATAATCTGCGCTCTGAAAGATGCGGTGGAGCGGCGGCGGGCGGGGTGTGCGGGGGGTGTGGTGTCCATGAAAATCGGGATCGGCAGTTGATGGGAGCACGATCTTCAGCGGGATGGGCCGGGGGTTCAAGATGGGTTCGCCGGACGCTTACCGATTTCATCCTGCTTCATAAAGCATTTGCGCATTTCCCGAGATTGGCCATGAAAACGAGAGCTTCTTCCCCGATTCCTTTCGAGCCCGCTTATTTCGATCCCGCACAACATGCCGAATTGAGAAGTCAGCCCGGTACGTCTTCATCCTCCGCCGGCAGTGGGCATCTGGGTGTTAGAAAATCGATCGACTATCTTCGTCGTCTTTCAGCCTCACAGCTTGTCCCGCGCTTTGCTAAAACAGGCAGTTTCGCTAGCCATGTTCAGCATCTGGTCGATTGTTGCCTGATTGATCTCGAGCATTCAGGCATGAGCGCTGTCTTATCCACCAACGAGGGGGCTTCGGGCGCGTGTTCGCATCAGGCCGAGGAGATGATGGACGCGAGCGGTGCGAGGTATCGTGTGAAGTCCAATAAATATGGCGCCAAGGCAACTTCGGAGGAGGTTCTGGCCGCTTCGGTTCTGCGCTTGATCGGGATCCCGAAAAGTCCAGAGGTGAAGTTTATGCCTGTGCCAGATGAGCAAGGTGGTTATTCGCTAAAGATTGCATCAAAAAGGATTGAGGGGTTTTCCGATTGGGGAACGTTTCTCCTCGATCATGGTAAGCGTTTCGTTGATGGATCTTTGCGAGAAGATTATCAACGCGCCCTGGATCACTTTGCACGCTGCGAAGAAAAGGCAGAGAGGATCCTTGCAGATAATCCACGTTTAGACCAGGAGCTTAAGCATCCGAAGCGATCCATCGAGGATTTGGGGCTTGCGGAGGATGTGGTCTTGGCGGACGCATTGCGGGAATATCAGGCTGCGCGCAAAGCGCAGAATGTCGCCAGGGATGACATGCTGAATCTCTTGCCGGGTGCCTTCAGCCAAGCGTTGCTACGTGCGTTTTACGCCGCCGAAGTGGTGGGCAATTGGGACTTTGCAAATCACGACCGTGCCAATACAGGGTGGGTCGTCGGCGCTTTGCATGGCCCTGGCGAGTTGCCCGAGCGGTTGGATGCGGTGAGCGTCGATTTCGGTAATTCAGGGATGAATGGCTTCAAGGGCAAGGAGAAAGTCGCGAGCAAGCAGGAAATGTTGGTCCCAGCGCGATTTGATGATCCGTATTTTCCAACGCATGC
>JBEAUN010000221.1:0-3313 GCA_041161415.1 Pseudomonadota bacterium
GGCTCGAGCGGCACCTGCACTTCGACCTGGTTTTCCGCTTCCTTTCCCGCTTCCTTTTCCGCTAACGCCGGCCCCTCGCCAGCCTCACTGGCCCAGGCCTGCAACGATTCCATGGTGAGCGCCGGTGCAGGGTCGATCGTCACCTCCACATTAGGCAGCTCCCCCCGGGGGGCCATCTCGTCATTGGCTTTGGCCTGCTTCTCCATATCCGCGATCAACTGGGTTTCAAAGGGCTCCAGACCGCCCGCCTCTTTCGGCTCGGCGGGGGATTGGGCAGACTCGATCGCCCAGGCAGTGAGCGAATCCATCGTCATTTCCGGTGTAGGCTCGTGCGGCACCACCACTTCAACCTCCGCGACCGATGGCGCGTCCTCTCTCGCCCACGCAGCGAGCGAAGCCATCGTCATGTCCGGCGCAGGCTCGTGCGGCACCACAACATCCACCTCGGCAACCGACACCACCGCCTCCCCCGCCCATGCGGCAAGCGAAGCCATCGTCACCTCCGGTGCGGGCTCATGTGGCACCACCACTTCAACCTCCGCGACCGATGGCGCGTCTTCTCTCGCCCAGGCAGCGAGCGACGCCATCGTCATGTCCGGCGCAGGCTCGTGCGGCACCACGACCTCCACCTCGGCAACCGACCCCACCGCCTCGCCCGCCCATGCGGCAAGCGAGGCCATCGTCACCGCCGGTGCGGGCTCATGTGGCACCACCACTTCAACCTCCGCGACCGATGGCGCGTTTTCTCTCGCCCACTCAGTGAGCGAAGCCATCGTCATCTCCGGTGCAGGCTCATGCGGCACCACCACTTCCACAGGCGTCGGCGCCGGTTTGGCCTCTTCGGCCCAGGCCACGAAGTGGGCCATGGGCAAGTCCTTCGCCGGCTGGTGAGGCACCTCGATGCGGGGCTCAGGCGCGACCGCAACCTGCGTTGTGGGCGGAGCAAGCGGTGCGCGCTCGATTGATTTGGTGCTCTCCCGCAACCAGTTGGTCAGCGAAGCGAAGATCGAGGGGGTGTCCTTGCTGGCGGCGGAATGGGCTGCAGATTGACGCGCGGCCAAGGGGGCTTTGGATGCGGGCTGCACAGAGTCTCGGGCCCAGGCGAGGAAGGATTCCATCGGCAAATCCTGCGCCGGCTCGAAGGGCACGGTGACCACCACCTGACTCGCCGCGCTGGGGCGAATGCCCATGCTGAGCGCCAACCGCGGCTGCAGGCTCAGTGCAAGATCCGGGTCCAACCACTCTGGCAGTGACAAGGGCACCGGATACACCTGCGCCGCGCTCGGCGGCATGGGCGGCGGCTCCACGCTCACCACCTCACTCGGCGTGAAGCGATCTTTTTTATTGCCAGGTTTTTTGGCGGGCGCTGCGCGGGTGCGTTTTTGGGCCGGCTTCTCGATCGACTTGCCATCACGCGCGCTCGCATCCTGCGGGGCGGACTGCGCCAGCGCCACAGCAGGCAGCGTGGCGGCAAGCATCACGCTCAAAGCCCATGCAAAATGTTTGGTGCATAACATGGTGTGGCCGATCGTTTCCGCGAATGAGAGGCGCGCTGGGCCTCTTCCTCACCGATTCTGCCGCAATACCAGCGTGAGACCCAAGAGGCTTTGTAAAAGATACAACACACTGGCGATGCCATGCCAGGTGGCGAAACGATCGCGCAGAATGCTGTCCATCACTTCACGCGGCAGGGCCTCGAGTTTCAGTTGCGCCATGATGGGCTGCACACCGAAGTGGCCGGCCAAGGTGAAAAGCAGCATCAGGATCACCAGCCAGAACACGCTGGATTTCATCGCCGCCGCCCCCCGGGCGAAAAAGAGATACACGATCAGATACGCCGCGCAGCCCATGCCCACCCAGCTCATGAGCGCGAATAATTGCCCGGCGATGCTGCCGGCCAAGGCGCGATCGCCCAGCTTGGCAAAAAGCAGCGGCGCGACGAGATAACCGATCGTCCACAAGCCGCCCACCCAGAGCGTGATGGTGATGGTGTAGAGACTTTGCGCGAAACGTGACATGGCGGGGGTCTCAGGGTGTCTTTAAAAGCTTCCAGCTCACGCCTTGCCGCACGATTTGCGCTGGCGGGCAAGGCGCTTTGTCGGTATTACCTTCCGGGCATTGGCGGGCGATTTGCAAGGTGTTGTCATCCAGCCATTTGTGCGGGCCACCGGAGGGCTTCCAGCCTTGGGCGTAGAATTTCGCCACATTTCTGAAACCATCTTCCTGGGCGCGCCAGATCTGGATTTCGCTGATGCGATACCGCGCCTCATCGGTCACCGTGAGCAGGTATTGCCCGCCCGGCGCGATCATGGGCGAGGCGCCCACCGAACTGACCCGCTGGCCGCTTTTTTTGTTGATGAGCTCCACCCCGCCTTCGAGATTCACGGCGGTGGCATAACGCACCACATGGGCATGAATCCGCGGCTCGAAGCCTTGGTACAAATACGCCATCTCCGGCGTGGCCGGCGTGCCCGGCCAATCAAAATGCGGGTGGATTTTTTTATCCGAGACCACAAACAACACGCCGCCATAACGCAGCGCCTTTGAGGACGAGCGGGCAATCGCCTCGCCCTCTTCGCAGCGCAGGCGTGTGAAGGCATCGAAATTGCCGCACAAGCTTTGCGCTGATGCAAGCCCGGCTGCCAGCAAACACGCCAAGACAAAAAAACCGCGCACCAGGCCCGCTTTAGAGATAACGAACGTCAAGCACTTCGAGGGTGCGCACACCGCCCGGGGCCTGCACATCGGTGGTGTCGCCGGCGAATTTGCCGATGAGCGCGCGGGCAATCGGGCTGCTGATGGAGATCTTGCCCTGCTTCAGATCCGCTTCATCATCGCCGACGATCTGGTAGGTCACCTTTTGACCACTTTCGGTGTCTTCAAGGTCGACCGTGGCGCCGAACACACAGCGGCCATCGGCATCGAGCAACTTGGGGTCGATGATCTGCGCATTGGCGAGCTTGGATTCGACTTCCTTGATGCGGCCTTCGATAAAGCCCTGACGCTCTTTCGCGGCTTCGTATTCGGCGTTTTCAGACAAATCGCCATGCGAGCGTGCTTCGGCAATCGCGGCGATCACATTCGGCCGATCGACTGTTTTCAAGCGGTGCAATTCGGCGCGAAGCTGCTCCGCGCCGGCGATGGTGACGGGGACTTTATTCATGACAGCTCCGTGTGCAGACCTTGCAGGGGATAGACCTCGAGTTCGCGCAGATGACGCATGCCCGCGCACGCCGCCCGGGCGCCTTCAACCGTGGTGTAGGCGGTGACGCGAGCGGACAGCGCACTGGTGCGAATCGAGCGCGAATCGGTG
>JBEAUN010000251.1:0-8273 GCA_041161415.1 Pseudomonadota bacterium
GATGAGCCCACCTCGGCGCTCGACCCCATTTCCACCGCCCGCATCGAAGAGCTGATCCACGATCTGCGCGAGGAATTCACCATCGCCATCGTCACGCACAACATGCAGCAGGCGGCGCGTGTGTCCGATTACACCGCCTACATGTATCTGGGCGAGCTGATCGAATTCGGTGTGACTGATCAGATCTTCATCAAGCCGCAGAATAAAAAGACCGAGGACTACATCACCGGGCGCTTTGGTTGATCAAAGGGCGGGGCGTGTTTGCCAAGCCATGCCAAGGGCATTAAGATCGATTAGATTTTCAACCGCGAACGGAGTCCTTGCCATGAAGAAGCAAAAGCTGCTTTCCCTTGCTGTTGGTTCCGCATTTGCCGCAGTGGCGCTCGCCCCGGTGGCCCATGCTGCCGACAACCCCTTCGCTGCCAGCGAATTGAAGAGCGGCTATCTGCTCGCCGAAGCCGGCAAGGGCGCCGAAGCCAAGTGCGGTGGTGAAAAGAAAGTCGAGTATAAGTGCGGCGGCGATAAGAAAGCTGAGCATAAGTGTGGGGGCGACAAGAAGGGCGAGCACAAGTGCGGTGGCGCTAAGACCGAAGCCACCTCCGGCACCAAGGCCGATAAAAAGGTCGAAGGCAAATGCGGTGAAGCCAAGTGCGGCGCCAAGAAAGCCAAGAAGGCGGAAACCACCTCCGGCACCAAGCCCGCTGAAAAAGCAGCTGAGCCCGCCAAGAAGTAATCGCTTGAAGGCGCTGCGGTGGGGTGTCACTGTGCCACCCCGCTGCCGCCACCTGGCATGACATCCGCATCGCTATCCCGAGGGCTTCAACCAAGCCCGATCTCATCGCCATGCACGCCCAGAGGCGCAGGCTTGGGGTTTCGCCGCGAGCTGATCGCACCACTCTCAAAAGCGGTGCCCGCGCCGATCCAGTTTTTTGAAATCGCACCAGAAAATTGGCTGGAGCTGGGCGGCGCATCGGCCGCCACCTTGCGCGGATTCACCGAGCGCTTTCCGTTTGTCTGCCACGGCTTGTCGTTGTCATTGGGCGGCCCCGGCCCGCTGGATACCTCGCTCTTAAAGCGCATCCGGTCTTTCATGGTCGCTCATGGCGTCGGGCTCTACACCGAGCATTTGTCCTGGTGCGCAGACGAGCATCAGCTCTACGATCTATTGCCCATCCCCATGACCGGCGAGGCGGTGAAATGGGTGGCCCAGCGCATCGCTACCGCGCAGGACATCCTGGGTATGCGGATTGGCATCGAAAACGCCTCCACCTATTTCATTCCGCCCGGCGCGGAAATGAGCGAGACAGAATTCATTCGCGCCATCGTCACCGAGGCCGATTGCGCGCTGCATCTGGATGTGAACAATCTCTTCGTCAATAGCCGCAACCACGGCTTTGACCCCGTCGCGTTTCTGAAAGCCCTGCCGCTTGAGCGGGTGTGCTATGTGCACGTCGCCGGGCATCATGTCGAGCCCGATGGGCTCATCATCGACACCCACGGCGCAGACGTGATCGACCCCGTCTGGGCCTTGCTCGATCAAGCCTATGCGCATATCAACCGCGATGTGCCCACCTGCCTTGAGCGCGATTTCAATTTCCCCGCGTTGCCTGAGTTGGTCGGGGAGGTTTCCCGCATCGAGGCCGCGCAGGGCAAGGCCGCAGCGCGGCGCGAGCGGGTGGCGGTGTAATGACTCACACGCCTGCATTCCAAGCCTTCCAGCGCGCCTTCGCCCAGCATCTTCGCGACCCGCATCATGTCAAGCGGCCTGCCGGTGTGCCGGATCGCCGCGCCAAGGTCTATCAGGCATTGCTTTTCAATAATCTTTGCGGATTTATCGATCGATGCTTTCCGGTGAGCCGCGAATTGATCGGGCCCCCACGCTGGGCGAGGCTGTGCCGCACCTTCTATCGCGACTGGCCCTTATCTGACCCACTGCCGCGGCACATCCCGCGGGAGTTTGTTGCCTATCTGGCGAGCGGCGAAATCAAACAGCCGCTGCCGGCGTGGCTTCCTGAATTGCTGCATTACGAATGGGCGGAGCTTGCGGTCGACATCATGGATGTGAGCCTGCCCGCCCACAACCCCGACGGCGATTGCCTCGAGGGTCGGCCACTCATCAACCCCGCCAGCATGATGCTCGCCTATGTGTGGCCGGTGCATCGCATCAGCCCCGACTACCGACCGCGCAAAGCGCCGGCTACGCCCACCCATCTGGTGGTGCATCGCAGCCCCGAGGGCGAAGTTAGATTTGCGCAGATCAATGCCGTCACACAGCGGCTGTTGAGTCTCATCGCCGCAGGCCACACCGGCCGCGCCGCGCTCACAGCGCTTGCCGCAGAGCTTTCCCATCCGCAGCACAATAAGCTGATCGAATATGGCGGAGCACTGCTCAAGGATTTATCGCGCCAAGGCGTGATTCTCGGGACGGCAGTCTGAGCTTGACGGGATCGCATGTCATCGGCACCCAAAGCGCTCTTCCGCCGTGGCAGGCGCGAAAAAAAGAGGGGTGCATACGATATGCCCGCGGCAGTTCTGTGACATGGCGTGAAATTTTTCCAGCGGCCGCGTGCTGCCAGATTGCCGATTCGAGGCGGCGATCTGTATAATCCGCCTCGCGTCATGTGCCGGCGTAGCTCAGTTGGTAGAGCAGCGCATTCGTAATGCGAAGGTCGGGGGTTCGACTCCTCTCGCCGGCACCATAAAAAAGCCAGTCATCAAGACTGGCTTTTTTGTGTGCATGGTTTGTGCGCGCTGCTTACCCCCGCCGCGCATCTGCCCAGCAATTGGGCGTTTCATAAAGCCGCACTTGCTCGAGCTTAAGATGATTGCCGTAGTTGTCTCGGTAGGCGGCATCAAGAATGCGGAAGGCTTCAAACGCCAGGTTTTCCGCGGTGGGCACCACAGCGAGCAGCACTGTCTTGTGCCAGGGCAGCGATTGCAAAAAGGGCACGATCTCGCGATCTTCCCGCCACGCAAGAAACGCATGATCCCAGCGATCCACCACCTCGGCCTTGGCGATGGCCTTCACATCGGCAAAATCCATCACCATGCCATTCACCGGCGAGCCCGCCTGGCAGATGATCTCACCCGAGAGGGTGATCTCGAGCGCATAGCGATGCCCGTGCAAATGACGGCACTGGCTTTTGTGGTCCGGGATGCGGTGACCGGCATCGAATTCGAGGCGGCGGGTAATCAGCATGGCGTGAGGTGAGGCGAGGAGCCGGGCCCAGATTGTAACATCGCCGCCTGGCCAAGCTGCGATGCGGCTGATAATGACGCACACCCGCCATCAGCACCGGGTTGGCGGGATGGCGAAAATCGCCCCGGCGTTGGGTGGCATGAGATCTGGGACGCTGTTTGGGTTGCCACAGGGAGCGCTCAGAAGGTGTTCCTGGCCACCCCGGCTTCGACCAGTTTATTCAATAAACGTTCATCATGGCGTCGATTGGCTTCATCGATGATCGCTTTGATGTCTGCCCCTTCCTCAACCAGCGCAGTCACTGATAAAAAATCGTCATGCAAGGCGGCGGCGGCCAGGCTTTCCTCATGGCGGCCGCCTAGTTGAAGCAGCTCGCAGAAGGTGATCGGATCACCGCGCCCGATTGCCTGCCAGAGGGCGTTGCTGGGGTTTGCGCCCGCTTGGAGCAGGGTCTTCTGGGCGGTCTTATTGACGCCCGCTCTCAAGCGCCGGCACTCGTTGTATGACTCCACTGAAACCCCGGGCGCCATTTTCCAGACGGTTCGGGCGCTGGAAAACAAGGCTTGACTCAATTCAACCCCGCTGGGTGCGAGCCGCTTGATGCCGTCCAGATCGCCCGTACGCGCGGCCGCCAGCAAATCAGCCTGCCGGCTGAGCCGCTGAGCGCGCAGTGCTGCGCCGGTGTCGCAGTAATGCCGCAGCAGCCGTTCCATCCCCGCTTGATTGGGCGCAAGCGCATACAACACCTGCATCGCCGTGCCATGCACATCCTTGCAGGCCAGGTGATACGCGGCTTGTGGGTTGGCACCCAGATCCAGCAGGCAGGCGATGGCCCGGTGGTCGGGCTTTTTGGCGGATTCATAGAGCACGGCGGTGGCATCTGCGCCGTGCTTGATGAGCACTCGCGCAGTGTCGACATTTTGTATGGCAGCAGCGCACGCGAGCAGCGCATTGCAATCAAATGGAATGCCGAACGAGCGTAGCACCGTAAAACGCGTCATGAGATTGATCGAATCATGGCTCTGCGACGGCTCGATGCCATAGCGTGCCAATGCGCGCAGCCAGTCTTGGGCGCCTTTGGTTGGCGGGGGTAGCTGGTCGGAAGCGAGGAAGCAGGCGGCAATCTGAAAGGCTTTTCCATCCTTGCCGTTGGTGATCAGCGACCAAAGCTTGCGCTCTGAGATCTGGCCTTGCTCATCGCAGGCGGCAGCGGAAAAATGCGCAAGCATGTGCTCATTTTCCGGGGTGGCAAGGCGCTTGACCGCGGTTTCCATACCGGCCCGCCAGGCGGCAAGATAAGCCGCTGTGCGGTCAGCGCCCAGGCCGAGCAGGAAATCCACCGCGTTGGCGTCATTGGCTTGCGCGGCTTCAATCAGCGCGCGCTCGGGTCGCGCACCCAGCTCCAGGAAAATCCAGGCGCTTGCGCTGTTTTGCGTGTTGGCAGCTGCCAGCAGCAATTCATCGTAAGCCTCGGGCGGAATGCGGTCGGTGAAATGACGCCAGCGCGCGACCAGGCTGATCGGTGCGGCGGCACGCACGAGGCCACGTTGCGGCGGATTTTTGCCGTACATGGCAAGCTCGTGTAGCCAGGTTTTTGCGCCCGGCGGGGGCGGTGGCAGGGCATCGTCCAGCAGAATATCGGCGGCCACCATGAAAGCCCGGCTGTCGTGGCCCTCAATCAGTAGCTCGCGCAGCTTGTGCGGGATCACTTCCCCTTGCCGGTTGCAAAAGACTTTGAAGGCGGGTGGCAGCGTTGACGCGAGGCCTGGTGAGCTGGATGACCGACGATAGGCTAAGATCTGCGCCTCCTCATCCGGGCCCAGATTATCCTGTCGGGATAACTCGATCTGCGAGGCGCTGGCGGTGGGGCCTCGGGGTGGGAAGTCCTGTTGCGGAAACATAAATCTGAATACTTGCAAGCGGAGAGCGCTTTGACGCAGGCCATGCAGAAAGGTTCCAAATGCGTTTGTCATGCCAGATCAATATTGAGGTTCAGTCATGAAATCCGGTTGGCTTTCGGTCAGTGATCACCGCCGCGATAGCGCCGGTCTGGTGTATGTCTATCCGGTCATCTCGCGCCGCGCCCAGGGCGTTTCGGTGGGTATCAACCTTAACCCCAATCGTGCTTGCAATTGGCAATGTGTTTACTGCCAGGTGCCGGGCTTGACGCGAGGCGGGCCGCCGGCGATTGATCTTGCTCTGCTGGAAACCGAGCTGCGCGGTTTTCTGGGTTCGGTGCGAGACGGTGATTATATGGAAAGGCATGTGCCGCCGGATATGCGCCGGCTCGCGGATATCGCCCTCTCCGGTGATGGCGAGCCCACGCTGGCGGCTGAATTTGGCGAGGTGGTGGCACTCATTGCCCGCTTGCGCGGGGCGCTTGATCTGCCAGCCGATCTGCCTACCCGGCTCATCACCAATGGCAGCCAGCTGGGCAAGCCCTCGGTGCAGCAAGCGATCGCGCAATTGAATACTCTCAGCGGGGAAGTGTGGTTCAAGATCGATGCCGGCAGTGAGGATGCCATGGCCACCATCAATGACATTCGCATTCCTGCGCGCACGGTCGCCTCGCGCCTTCGCCAGTGCGCCACACGCTGCCCCACTTGGGTGCAGACCTGCCTTTTCAAACAAGACGGCGCCGACCCGAGTGATCAATGGGTAAGCGACTATCTCTCGCTATTACGCCTGGCCGATGCGCCGATTCAGGGTGTCTTGCTTTACGGCTTGGCGCGGCCCTCCATGCAGCCGATGGCGGCGCGTCTTGAGCGTTTGTCGCAGAGTGAAATCGAGAGGATTGCCGAGCGCATCAGAGGCGAAGGCCCGGCCGGGCTGGTGGTTAAAGTAAGCCCCTAGGTGCGTATGTGGCGGCCAGGGCGGGCGGGGCCCACCCAGGCCGCGGGCCTTATCGCGCCTTGGTTTTGGCGCGGGTCTTCACTTCTTTTTTGAGCTCGCGCAACATCGAAGGGTTTTTCGATTTCAGATACTCGATCACCTCCCAGTCATCTTTCCTGAGTTTGCTGATATCCACATGCTCGATATGCACCAAGCGCAGCAGCGCTTGCACCGGGCGGGGGATATTGCGGCCGCTCTCATAACGCGAGCCACCGCTTTGTGTCACCCCGATCTTCGACCAGAACTCGGATTGATTCATACCCAGCTTGCTGCGGATCTCTTTGACATCCATTTTCTCGATGGTTTTCATAGGCGCTGTCCTTCCCAAAATGATTTTGATGTTCTCTGTGAGGGCTGTATCGTCCAGTGTTTGGTAGCACTTTTCGCAGCCTCATTTTTAGTGTCCTAAGGCTCTGTTCACTATAGGCATTCGGGGTTTTGGCGCCGTGACATTTTCGGGTTTTCTATGCCGTTTGTCTGGCGCGTTGCTTGCTAAGCATGGTGTTTTCACCCTCTCGCGAACCTCGCATCCCGTTGTCACGCGCTCAGGCGTTGGGTTGCGAGGGGTGATGAATGCCATCGCATGGCAAGCCTTCCCGACTATCGGCTGCAATCACGTCTGACTTGACCCCGGGCTAACCCTTGCTGCGGCAGTCACGAGAATTCCGGTAAAATCCCCGGCTTTTGTCGATTCAGGTTTAGCGTTTATGGCTCTCATCGTTCAGAAATACGGTGGCACATCGGTCGGCTCGCCCGAGCGCATCCGCAATGTCGCCAAACGCGTCGCCCGCGCCCATGCGCAGGGACATCAGCTGGTGGTGGTGGTCTCGGCCATGAGTGGCGAGACCAACCGCCTCATTGCGCTCGCCAAGGAAGTCCAGCCCAACCCGGACCCGCGTGAGCTTGACGTTGTCATTTCCACCGGCGAGCAGGTGACCATCGGCCTTTTATGCATGGCCTTGAAAGACTTAGGCGTGGCCGCCAAGAGCTACACCGGCGCGCAAGTCCGTGTGCTCACCGACAGCGCCCACACCAAGGCGCGCATTCTTGAGATCGACGAGCACAACATGCGCCGCGATCTGGATGCCGGCGCTGTGGTCGTGGTGGCGGGCTTCCAGGGCGTGGATGCCGCTGGCAATATCACCACGCTGGGCCGTGGCGGCTCGGACACCACCGGTGTCGCGCTTGCTGCCGCACTCACCGCGGATGAATGCCAGATCTACACCGATGTCGATGGCGTCTATACCACCGACCCGCGCATCGTGCCCCAAGCGCGTCGCCTGCCCACCATCACCTTCGAAGAAATGTTCGAAATGGCGAGCCTGGGCTCCAAGGTATTGCAGATCCGTTCGGTGGAATTCGCCGGCAAATACAAAGTCAAACTGCGCGTGCTCTCCAGCTTCGAAGACGAAGGCGAGGGCACCCTGATCACTTTTGAGGAAGACAGCAAAATGGAGCAACCCGTCATCACCGGCATCGCCTTCAATCGCGATGAAGCCAAACTCACCGTGCTGGGCGTGCCCGATCGCCCCGGCATCGCCTATCAAATCCTCGGCCCGATCGCTGAAGCCAATGTCGATGTCGACATGATCATTCAAAACGTCGGCCATGACGGGCTCACTGATTTTTCATTTACTGTGACTCGCGGCGAGCTTGAGCGCGCCAAGCAAGTGCTCGAAGGCGTGAAAGCCCACATCGGCGCGCGCGCCATCGAAGGCGACGCCAAGATGGCCAAGGTGTCGGTGGTGGGCGTGGGCATGCGCTCGCACCCCGGCGTGGCCAGCCAGATGTTCCGCACGCTCGCTGAAGAGGGCATCAATATCCAGATGATCTCCACCTCCGAAATCAAGATTTCAGTGGTGATCGATGAGAAGTATCTCGAGCTCGCAGTGCGTGTGTTGCACAAGGCTTTCGGCCTTGATCAGCCGCAGTGATTTTTTGCGTTGCATGCGGCATTTAGTTTGACCATGAAGGCGCGGTGAGAGTATGATCCGCGCCTGAAACCGGAGAGGTGGCCGAGAGGTCGAAGGCACTCCCCTGCTAAGGGAGCATGCGGGCCAAAACCTGCATCGAGGGTTCGAATCCCTCCCTCTCCGCCAGAACAAGTCCTGCTAGCTCGCTCATTCGGGTTGTCAGGCGCTCAGAGCCCCGCACGAAGCGGGGCTTTTTTTTGGCTCCTGAC
>JBEAUN010000262.1:0-9864 GCA_041161415.1 Pseudomonadota bacterium
GCGCGCTCGCTCACTCGCTTGGCACCACCGCGCGCGCAGCGGTTCGCGTCAATCCGGATTTTCAATTGAAAGGCGCCGGGATGCGCATGGGCGGCGGCGCCAAGGCGTTTGGGGTGGATGCGGAAGCGGTGCCCGCTTTGCTCCACAAAATGGCGAACCTGCCGGTGCGATTTGAAGGCTTTCATCTTTACAGCGGCTCGCAAAATCTCTCCGGCCCGGCGTTAGCGCAATCGCAATTGAAAAGCCTCTCGCTCGCCCTGGATTTGGCCGGCCAAGCCGGCATGGCGCCATCGGTGATCAATCTGGGTGGGGGCTTTGGCATTCCGTATTTCGAGGGTGATGGGCCGCTTGATCTCGCGCCCATTCATGACGCGCTCATCGCCTGTCGCAAGCAGCTCTCAGCGGCCTACCCTGGCTGCAAGCTGGTGCTGGAGCTCGGTCGCTATCTGGTGGGCGAGGCCGGGGCATATGTGTGCCGGGTGATTCGCCGCAAAGTCTCGCGCGGCGCGGTGTTTCTGGTGACCGATGGCGGCTTGCATCATCACCTCGCCGCCAGCGGCAATTTCGGCCAAACAGTGCGGCGCAATTATCCGCTGTGTCTTGCCAATCGCATGAGCCAGCCGCGCGATGATGTGGTGAATGTGGTCGGGCCGCTTTGCACGCCGCTTGATGTGCTGGCCCGCGAGATAAAGCTGCCGATTGCCAGTGCGGGCGATTTGATCGCCGTATTGCAATCCGGCGCGTACGGGCTCACCGCCAGCCCGAATGCGTTTTTGAGTCACCCGGCGGCGCGTGAGGTGTTGGTATGAATGCTCGCATCAGTGTGACATCAGCGGTGGCCGAGCCGCTTCTTGAAGGCACGCCTCAAACGGGGTTTCACGGCGCTTTCAACCCGCGTGAAGCCACGCTGGGGCAGGCCCAATCGCTTTCAAAATGCGAAGGTGCGGCCAGCGATGCGCGGCATTGGGTGCTCACGCGTGGCCGGCCGTATTTCATGGATAAAGAAGCGCGAGCCGAGGCCCGACTGCGCGGCGAGGCTTATGGGTGGCTACGGCTCATCGCGCGCCATGGCACGCGCTTCATCGAGCATGTGGGCGGCGATTATGCCCTGGCGGTGATCGATCTCCACACGGCCACGCTCACGCTTTTTACTGACCGCTTCGCCCAGCATCCGATTTTTTATCGCGAGGAAGCCGGGGGTCTGCGTTTTTCTTCCCGCGCGGCAGATTTGGGGCAGGGCATCTCGAATCAGGCGATCTTCAATTATTTTCATGGCCATGTCATCGGCGCGCCCGATAGCGTGTATGACAATGTGCGCGCCCTGCCCGCCGGCAGTCGCCTGGAATTTTCTTCGCAAGGCATCACGCTCAACCGCTACTGGCAGCCTGCATTCGAGCCACTTCATCGGGTGAGTACGCCCTCACTCGCCAAGCGCTTTCGTCAGCTGCTGCGCGCCGCGGTTGAGCGCAGCATGGAAGGCACGCACACCGGCTGTTTTTTAAGCGGCGGCACCGATAGCTCAACCCTGGCTGGCATGTTGAGCCGCATCACCGGCGCGCGGGTGAAGACCTACTCCATCGGCTTTGATGTGGAAGGCTATGACGAGCTCGACTTCGCGCAAACCGCAGCAGCGCATTTTGATTGCGCTCACCATGCTCACACCATGCGCGCAGCGGAATTGCTGGACCTCATGCCGCAGCTCGCCCGCGCGATGGATCAGCCCTTCGGCAATTCCTCGCTCGCACCCACCACGCAGTGCGCCACGCTCGCCCGGCAACACGGCACCACCCATCTTTTGGCAGGCGACGGCGGGGACGAGCTTTTCGGCGGCAACACCCGCTATGCGCAGACACTGCGCGAAGAAAAACGCGCATCACTGGCACGCTTGGCGCAACCGTCGCTCGCGGGGCTCGCGCAGCGCATCCCCACGGCGTGGTCCAGCCGGGCGCTGCGCGCCGTGACACGGCTCGCCGCCCCGCTGCCCGATCGACTGTGGCGCCATAATCTGCTCACGCAAATCGGCGTGCCTGAAATATTCACGCCCGAATTTTTAAGCGACACCGACACCGATTACCCGCACCAGCGGCTCGCCGCAGTGTGGGCTGCGAATCAGCACGGCGCGCTCATCGACACCCTACTCGCCTATGACTGGCAGATCACGCTGGCTGATAATGATCTGCCCAAGGTGTGCCTGGCGGGTGAGCTCGCCGATGTGGCGGTGCGCTTTCCGATGCTCGATGAGCGGGTGGTGGATTTCTCGCTCTCGCTCGCGCCTGCGCTGAAGGTGCGCGGCATGAGCCTGCGGCGATTTTTCAAATACGCGCTCACCGGTTTTCTGCCACAAAAAATCCTGCGCAAGAAAAAGCACGGCTTCGGCCTGCCCTTCGGGCCGTGGCTGCTGTCCAACCCGGCGCTCCATGATTTCGCAAAAGCGGCGCTCCATTCGCTGGGGCAACGCGGCGTGGTGCAGCCGCGCTTCATCAACGAGCTTTTAACCACACGCCTATCCGAACACCCCGGCTATTACGGCGAGCTGGTGTGGCTGGGGGTGATGTTGGAAATGTGGCTGCAAGCCCACCAGCCGGCTTGGCAGGCGGGCGCGCGCTAAGACTGCCGCTGGCGCAAGCCGGTGCGCTCAGCAGGCCAGCGCAGAGGCCACTCGGGGGACTCGACAACCCATGTCGCGGTACGCGAGCGGGCGGAAAAATCGGGCCTTGCCGCACGGTGACGACGAAGATTTTCGGCAGTGAGCCAAGACTCTCGACGGGGCGCGTGACCTTGCAAGGAGGAAGCCATTGGCTGGCTGTCACCGAGGGATGTCGCTGCTGTCGGCGCTTGCGCATCGTTGCGCGCATGCTTGGCACTGCGGCGGGATTCGGATGCTATGGCTTGTTGCGCGGTGTGCTGGGACGCTTTTGGGGCCACATGTTTGGCGGCTTCCTTGGCCGCCAGGTGGGTGCGGTTTCGCTCCTCAATGATGCGCCACTCCACCCAACCCCAGCACCCCAGGATCAACAGTGGAATGGGGATTAGCGGTGGTAAAAAGATCGCTGCGAAACACAAGCCACTGATGATGCCGACTGCCGCAAGGCAACGCGTGACAACAGGATTCTTCCCCCAAATGCTGCGGCTGGCTTGGCGAGTTTTCTGCACTGGCTGCACTGGCTGCACTGGCTGCGCCGCAGCCGCAGGCGCTGCCGGTTCGGCAAAGCGCACCCGGCGCTCATGCGATCGCGGCGGGGACGAGGTATCGCTGGACTTCAGAATGCCTTTAAGGCGGGTAGCATGAACCGAGGGAACGTACGCGTGCTGGGCGCCGCTACGAGGAGGCTCTGGCCGACGCCGGCTCGAAAAACCCGGCGGAAAGCTGCGCGAGCTGGGCCGAGGCACCTCGGGCCAAGGGATAGAGGGCTCTGCCGGTATGCTTGCACGAGCCCGATAGCGCGGATTATCTACCCCGGACATCATCGCCTCCCATCTGGACACTGTGATGCGTAGACCGCACTCTGATGCCGCCAGCATTCATTCTCACCTCCTTGGCAAGCCAGGCAACACACGCCAAACCTCTGATCCCCGTTTGCTTTTTTACCCGCAACACGGCAACTTCACTGTGAAATACTGACCGCGCACTTTGACGTTTCAGCAAGCCGCCGGTTCCAGTGTCGGTCTTCAAGCACATGCCATCGGAAAGTGGGATGGACGCGCAGGCAATCGGATCTCGCAGAGACCGGGCGCACAAAAAAAGACGCGCACCCTCTGCCTAAAGACAGGTGGTGCGCGTCACTGGGTGGCAGCGCCTTTCCATTCAGATCAAGTCGCGGGGGCCGCGGCATGCCGCGCGCCCCGCGACTTTGATCAGGTGTTGCCCGGCGGGTTGGCCTGGTTTCTCACACCCTCGGGCGGGGCGCGCCTTTCGGCGATAGTATCCCGGTTCATTCGCAGATAGATGTACATCATCGCTGGAAGCAAACCCAGCGGGATAAGCCCCAACATCTGGTAAGCCCGCAGGCTCTTGTTCTCAGCCGGATTGGACATCTTGGGCAGCGTGGCGAGGATATACTCAACCGCGCCCCACACCTGCATGGGCACCGAGGTCAGAAACAGCCAGGATACGCCGCTCTGCGGCCAATACCTGCTGGCCCTGAATTGGGCGAAGCCCGATCGGGGATTGGGCTGCTGCCCGGCGTCACCCATGTCGATCGCCCGATGCGGCATGCCCGCTTGGCTGGCCAGCATGTCGGCAGAATCTGTAGACAACGCTGACATACTCAGCGGATTGGCCGCCGCCGGTGGTTGCCCACGTGTCGCCGGCTGGCCCGAAGAGGGCGTGCTTTGGTTGCTGCGACGCTCGCTGGGCGTACGCTGTGAGCTGCTCTCCGGCTGGCGAAGTTCGGGCATGGAACGTGAAGCGGCCGCTTGGGCTGATTCGCGCGCGGTCGCGTTCCGTTGGGCGATCTCTTCGTGTTTTCCTTCGTCGATCACCCCGTGCGCGCGCAAATGCAGCAAGGCCTGGCTCGCACGCCGGGGGAGCATGCGCCCACCGTCGAGCGATGGCTTGCCGGACTGGTATTCATCAAGCGCCCGCTCGATTTCAGGGAAACTGCGTGAGGGCACCAACACTGCCAGACCGCTTTCAGGCGCCAAGTCGAGCTGCGCCAGCCGAGCGCTGATGTCGCGATAGCCCACCAACGCGCGGGCGCGGGCTTGATCCACTGTGAGGCAAGCCAAATCAGCCTGGCCCGAGGGCCTGGCGCCCAGTGATTGCTGTGAGCCCCCTCGCGAAAAAGCAGCCCCGGACGGGGCGCGCCCCATTCCTGTCATGTTGGGTGAAGATCCACTTGCTTCCATTTTTGTCTCCTGATCCTGATTGATGCGCCGGCTTGTCCTGACTTAGACGTTATCCGGCGCGGCCTGGCGAGGTGGTTGATTATCCAGATTGGCGCGGCGAAGGGCGATCGCTTCCTTGTTAAGGCGCAGATAGATGTAGACCATCATCGGGATCAAGCCCATCGGCAGCATCACACCCATCTGATAACCCACCAGGGGTTTGTTTTCGCCCGGCACCGTCATTCTTGCGCCACCGTAGAAGGTGTATTCAAGCGCCCCCCAAATGTGCACCGGAATCGTTGCCAGAAAAAAAGCTGACCAGCGATTCTGCGGGCAGAACCGGCTGTTGCGGTAAAAATCCATCCCCGCCTGACGCCATCCTCGCTGGTTGGCGTCGGGCTCGGCTGCGGCGGGTACCACCGCGGCCGCGGCGGGCGCAGCCACGGGTTGCGGCACTGGGGCGACCTGCGGAACCGCGACGCCTTCGGCCAAGCCGCCCGCTACGCGCAAGCGACAAGCCTGGTGATAGGCTTGGGCCGTGATGGCGCGCACAGTGTAAAGAAACAAAAGCGCCTGGCTGGCGCGCTCGTTACGGCAGGGCTGCCCGGCAACGAAACCTTCTTCACTCAACACCCCCGCCGCGCCGATCACATCAGAAACCAGACCGTGCGGCACAGACACCCGCCTGCCCGGATCGACCAAACCCAGCAACGCCAAGTGCGCGGTCAAGTCGACATAACCCGGATGTTGCTCGGCACCTGGCTCAAGAATCAGGCATTCCGGCAAGCGCCCGCTGCTGGCCGAGCGCAGGGACTGCGCCGACGATGACAGCGGAAAACCACTCGGGTCGCGATTGAACGATGAGGCTCTCTGCCCAGGCAAATGAGCACGACCTGCTTGCATGTTTTTCTCCCGAATGACGCGCCGCGCGGGGCTTGAAAGCCGGCCACGCGCGACGATTGCAAGATGAGGATAAGTGGATTAGAGGCTGCGATTGCCAAACTGCGATGCGAGCACCTCCACGCGCTCCTGGGTGGTACGCAGCCCCTGCTCCATTTGGCTGAGGGCCGCACCTTGGTCATTCAACTGCGCATTCAATTTTCGCTTCATGGATTCATACTGCACGCGCTGCCAGATCACCCCGGCTGCGACCGCGCCCACGCCCACCGGCAGCAACACACGCGCCGCGAGAGCGACATCATCGTGGACCGGCTTCTTCGATTCTTCCATCACGCCCTTCACTGACTTCATGACAGGCACGGCGATCGCGCCCAGGCCCACAGTCGCCAGGCTGGCTGGGGCCCACTCAAGAACCTTGCCGGCCAACATGCTCATCGCGCCGGTGAAGCCCACAGGCCGGCCTGCTCGCGGGTTGGCGGGCTGTGCAGGCGCGCCATCGGGGTTGGGGTTGGGATTGAGCGCTGCCGCAGTACCACGGCTAGCCCCACCTGCGGGGGTGTGTGTTCTCAGCGTGGGATATTCACGACTATCGCTCGAGCCGTCATGCGATTGGCTGCCGGTCTCAGACACACCCACTGCACCGGCACCGGACACACCGCCCATTTCAACATCCGCTTGCGGAAGACCGAAAAGATTCTCCTCGCGCGTTTTGCTGTAATGCTGCGCTTCCAGCCTCTCGCGATGCGGCGCGTCGATCAGACCAAGCTCCTCCAGCCGGTTGAGCGCCTCGAATTGCTCTGTGTTGAGGCTGCGCTCAAGGCCCGCGAAATTCACGTCGCGAAAGGTGCTGTCCAGCAACTTGAAAACTTCCGCGCGGTCAGACGCCGCGACATCAACCCTGCTTGCCAGACCGCGCCGGCTAAGATCGAGCGTGAACACGCGCGTCATGCGTTCGCTGGAGTTAAAGCCAGTGCTACCGGCTACGTTATTGATCGTCATGAAAATAGCTCCTGTGGTGTGCCGCTGAATTGTTTTTTTGAATTTGGATCGAACGATACTGCTGTCGACCGCCGCTACTGTTTGGCGCCGTGAAACACCACACACAGGGCAGCTGATATGAACCACCCCAACGCCAAAACTGAAGGCTTTAGACGGAGGTGCTCGCGGGGGGTTCCAAGACCCTGCCTTTAGGCACCCTTTCGAGAGGGGACATCAAGCGGTGCGGATGATACTGCAAGCCTTGCCCGGGATCACTCAAAAATGCGTGTGGGATGTCGCGGCCGATGGCGCGTAGCCGCGCTCCGCAAAGCACGAGTCGGCCGGCATCCAGGAAGGGCGGATGGTTTTGCCATGCCGCCCCTCCCGAACACCTTTGGCAGGGTGTTCAAGGCGATGCAACACCAAGCCCTCGGCAGGAGGGCTCACTAATTCGAACAAGGTGAAACGCTATGACCGCTCCTCAGCCTGAGCGTTTTACGTGCTGCCCCGCCTTGCTTCGAGTATTTCCCTGTTCCATTTCCGATAGAGCAGGGCCACCGCTGGGGGCCAACCCAAGATAGATCCGGCGATTTGATAGGATCGGAGCGCCGGGCTATCTGGCAATAATTGCGCGGCACCTACCGAACGTAGCCCAGCGTGCACACCCGAACCAATCATCGACAAAAGTGCGACTCCGGGGGCAAATCCCTGCGGCGAAAACCGACTGGCTCTCAACCTCGCCCATGCCGAGGCTGATATCGCGGTGTCACTGCGGTCTCCATCGTCACGAGCTGTTTGGGGCTGATCATTCGGCGATGGGTTCACCGCGCCAGTATCGGTCGCGCGTGCTCTGAGAACTTCCCTGTTGCGATCGAGGTACAGCAACAGATAGAGGTAGATCAGGCTAAAGTCGATCAAGTTCGCGATGCGCAGTCGATCGGGATCACCCCGCTGGGATTGAATGTATTCCAATGTCATGATCACCTTGCCTGCCAGATGCAAAAGCATGGGCAACAGCAGGCAAGCGGAGAGCTTGCCTTGCGGGATGAACACCGCCGCGCGCCCACCGAATGGCGCACGGACGCCTCCCGCTGCGGCGGCCTGGGAAGCATTCGGCGCGCTCGGGTCCTCTTGGGGTGCTGCTTGGGAACGGATCGGCTCGCTCGCGGAATCGGGGGAATCATGACTCGGCACCGATACCCGCCGCCGACCCGCAGGGGGCAACTCCGTGGCGTACTGATCATGCGAGCGTTGCGGCTGATCGGGCGGCACCAAAAAAGCGCTGGAATCAGACGCCACCAGTCCTGGGATCGCTTCTGTGTGATCAGCGCCTTCCCGGCAGCTTGCGCGGTATTGCGTCGCGGTGATCGCTCTGAGATTTTTGAGCGTAAGCAGCGCCTCGCGCTCGGCGGATGTGCGGGGCCTGCCCGAAGCATCAAAAGCGTCGGGCGTCTCAAGCACAGACAATGCCGCATCAATCAGATTTCGAATGGATGGCGGCACCATGACAGCCGAGGTCGTGTTGTTCCGCAAACCCAACACAGCAAGTCTCTGGCTGATGTCATGAAAATCACTGGGAAGCCTGCGCCTTTCGAGGTAATTCAACTCAATGCAACAAAGCGAGTCATGCCCCGATATTGATGGATTAAGGGATGAGGAGGACCCAGCCTGCGGCTGAATTCCCGAAACATCCGCGTGCCTTGAAAGCGAACAAGAGCCGATCGATGAACTGCTGGACACCATGGTTTTTGCCTTTCCAGATAGCGCGCTCAGTTTTAGCGCAATCAGACGTTTTGCTCTGCAGAGCCCGCGGAGGTACGGTTTCTCCGTTCTTCGTGCCTGAGGGTGACCTCGTTTCTATTGACCCGAACATACTCGATCATCAATAGCAAGCAAAATGCCGTCGGCATTAACATATCCAGTGCAACCAGGGGCTTGTTTTCCGAGGGGTTGGTCAACCTGACCGCGCCATACATCATGCTTTCCAACGAGACCCACCCCTTGATGCCCGCGGCGCACAGCAAGCCGGCCGCCCAAAAATTTTGTGGCAAGAAGGCACAGTTGCGATAAAAAGTCTTCGCCACCGCTTCCTCTATGGGTCTATTCACGCCGTCTTCGGCGATTTGAGCCGGCTCTGTGGGCGGGCGGGGTATTTCACGCGCTTGCTGGCGCTGGCGAAGCTGTTCCACCGCCGCCCCGGGAAGTCTCCTCTGTATTTCAAGCCTGATCGCGCCCATCGCCACAAGGTTTCCAAGGGCGGCAATGATTGAAGAGGACCGGCCTGTCACATCAACCGGCTCCCCGGTGAATAAAAATTGCTCTTCCCTGAGCACACGAACCGCTCGCCACACATCGTGCTCAAGGGCCCTGGGCACCATCAGTTTTTTGCCCTCCTGCGTGATGCCGATCTCCGCCAAATCGCTTGTCATGTCCACATAACCCACTGGCTCCGCTCCGCGGGACCCGATCAGCATGCATTGAGGGAGCTCGCCATCACCGGCCGAGCGTAAAGATTGTGCAGAAGCGGAAAGAGGTAGTGTGCTGCTGGACGGAGAGTGGAGGATCGCCTGACTCGAGGCGGTGTTGGCAAGGCTTAGTCTCATTGAATATCCCCAGAAAATCCGCGTCGCGGGGGATGTGGGCACCCCAAACAGCCCACGCGTGCGGCTTGTCTCGTCGTTGATTAGATGTGTGCTCGTGAATCCGGTGGCAGATGCCGATCATCTCAGACAACATCATCATTGCTCAGTGCAGCCGCGCATCAAGACGAAACTGTCTTTAACTTTGTGTCGCCGATTTGTATTTATTGGAGTCGAATCGACCAATACGGCAGCCGACCCGCACGTGCGTTCGGCACCTTGAACCACCCCGCTCCAGCCAGGGCTCATCAACCACAGCGGCACCAAAACTAGCATCCTTGGACGTCGTCTGGAAAGGGCGGTTCCACCCTTCTATCTTTAGGCACTATGTGGGCGAAGTGACCCGTTGATCGGCACCTAGCTTAAGCCGAGGGATGCCCCCCAGAAAATGCAGTTGAGATTGTGACGTCAAACAAACAGGCTGGCGCTCAAAGCCAGCCGGAAGCTGAGCGACCCCGCCTGCCAGGGGGTGTAACGCGGCAACTCGAGAAGATCGCAGCCCCTGCGCGCCACGCCACGT
>JBEAUN010000267.1:0-3001 GCA_041161415.1 Pseudomonadota bacterium
GCGCGCTCGATTTAATCAAAGCGCGTGCCGAAGAGCTCGCCGGGCATGGCTTGGTGTTGTCGTTTTCTGATTGGCGCGATTGGCTCAATCGCGAATTCGAGCGCGCCATGTTTCGTGATGAGCGCATGGTCAGCCCGGTGGTCATCACCCACTTGGCGGCAGCGCGCTTGCGGCAATTCGATTTCGCCGTGGTGGTGGGTGCCGACCGCGAGCATCTGGCGCCTGCATCGAGCACCGCGATCTTTGCCAATGAAGCGGTGCGCCGTGAATTGGGGCTCGCGGGCAAAGCCGCGGCGCGAGAGCGTCTGCGCGAAGATTTGATATTGCTGATCAGCGGTGCGCGCCGGCTGCTATTCACCCGCCAGGCGCATCGCGGTGACGAAGTGAATCTGCCGAGCCCCGAGCTTGAAGTGCTCGACATGCTCCATGAGCTCGCCTATGGCAAACGGCTTGCCATCACGCCGCAAGCCGATGTGGTGCGCGGCGATCGCGGCGATGTGAGGCCGCTGCCCCGGCCTGCGCCACGGCTGCCTCTTGCCGCGGTGCCCACGCGGCTTTCAGCCAGCGCGTACGGCTCACTGGTGGCCTGCCCGTATCAATATTTTGCGCGTCATGTGCTGCGCCTCATTGAGCCCGATGAAGTGAGCGAAGCGCTCGCCAAGCAGGATTACGGCGAGGCGGTGCATGACATCCTGCATCGCTTTCACCGCGACCACCCGCGGCTTATGCAGCATGACGACGCCACGCTCGCGGCGCGGCTGATGGCGCTCACCGATGAAGCCTTTGCCGCCGCCTGTGACGATAATTTTTTGGAGCATGGCTGGCGACTGCGCTTTGCCAGCCGCATCCCGGCCTATGTGGCCTGGGCCAAAGAGCGCGAAAAAACAGGCTGGCTGTGGGCCGAGGGCGAAACCCCAAGGAGCCGGCCGCTCGCGCTCAACGATGGCGCAGCGCTGGAGCTTCATGGCCGTATCGATCGCATCGACCGCTCTGGTGAGCGGGTGGCGCTGTTGGATTACAAAACCCAATCGCCCGAGAGCCTGCGCGCCAAGATCAAAGCGCCGCACGAAGAGGTGCAGCTTGCGTTCTACAGCCTGCTGGAAGGCGGCGCGGTGGAAGAAGCAGCGTATGTGATGCTCGATGATGACAAGGTGGGTACCGCGCCGATACCGGATGTGGCCGCGTGGGCCGCACGCCATGACGAACGCATCGTCACGCTGTTTTCTGATCTGCGCCAGGGCGCGGCGCTGCCGGCGCATGGCCTGCCAGCGGTGTGTGAATATTGCGATGTGGGTGGCGTGTGCAGACGGCCACACCACGCGGAGGACACAGCATGAGCCACGCGCTCGACCCGCTTAAAAGCGTGGTGGTGGAAGCCTGCGCCGGCAGCGGCAAGACCTGGGCGCTCGCCTCCCGGCTGATTCGTTTGTTGCTGGCCGGGGTGCCGCCTTCGCGGATTCTCGCGATCACTTATACCCGCAAGGCGGCGGCAGAAATCGAAGCGCGGCTTGCGCAGTGGCTACGCGATCTGGCGGTGAAAGACGATCACGCGGTAATCGAATTTTTAGCCGAGCGCGGCATGACGAAAAGCGAAGCAGAGGCCGCTTTGCCCCGCGCACGTGGGCTTTATGAAGCGGTGCTGCTGGCCGAACAGCCGCCCACCATCACCACTTTTCACGGCTGGTTTGTGCGCCTGTTGAGCGCGGCCCCAATCAATAGCCCCCACGCCGGCAGAAGCCTGGTGCAGGCCGCTCAGCCGCTGATGGACGAAGCCTGGGCGAGCCTGGCGAGGCGGGCTGCCGCCAAGGGCGAGGACACGCTGGCGCAGGCGTTGCTCAACTTGTTCGCCTCAATCGGCATGCACAGCAGCAAAAACTTGCTGACCAGTTTCATCAATCGCCGCGCCGAGTGGCAAGCCTATGACCATGATGTAGACACCGCGCTGGCGCACTTGCGTGATGTGCTGCAAGTGGAAGACACCCCGGTGGCGCTGCAACGCTTTTTCGCGCAACCCGGCTTGGCTGAGGACTTGCGGGAATTTCTCGCGTTGTTGATCAAGGAAGAGGGGGTGAAAGAGTTAGCGCGCAGCGAGCAGCTGGCGGCCTCATTTGAGATGGAGGACCTCGCAGCACGCTTTGCCACCCTGCGCCAGGCCTTCTTGACCAAGGAGCATCAACCGCTTGTTCGCAAGCCAAGTGACGCAATGACCAAGCGGCAGGGGCGCGCGGGCGCCGAGCGTTTTATTGAATTGCATCATCAGCTGTCCGCGTGGTGTGTCGCGCTTCATGGCGCCTTGCAAGAAGAAGCCACCTACGCGCTCAACCGTGCGGGGCTCACCGCCGGGGTGGCGCTGCTGGCGGCGCTGGAAGACTGGAAGAGCGCGCATCGGCTGATGGATTTCACCGATCTTGAAACGCTGGCCGATGCGCTGCTCTCTGGCGAGGACAGCGCGTTTTTGCAAGCGCGGCTGGATGCGCGTTATCAGCACATCCTGCTGGATGAATTTCAGGATACCAACCCCTTGCAGTGGCGCATCCTGCGCGCCTGGTTCGACGCGTACGGGCCGGGGCAAGAGCGGCCGAGGGTCTTCATGGTGGGGGATCCTAAGCAATCGATCTATCGTTTCCGCCGCGCCGAGCCGCGGATTTTTGGCGCGGCGGCAAGCTATCTGCAAACGCATTTCAATGCCGAGCGCATCGAGATGGACACCACCCGCCGCAATGCGCCCGCGGTGGTGGAGGTGGTCAATGCGCTCTTTTCGGCACAGAGCGCCTTTGAGGGCTTTCGACCGCAGCAGGCGTTTCACACGCAGCTGCCGGGCCGGGTGGCAGTGTGGCCGCTCATCGACCGCAACAGCAGCGAAGCAACCTCGGGGGATGCGATGCTCCGCGATCCGCTCACCGAGCCCCAACGCCATGACGAGGACAATCGGCGCACCGATGAAGCCCTGATGATCGCATCGCAGCTCTCGCAATGGGTGGGGCGGCTTGCGGTGCATGAG
>JBEAUN010000315.1:0-4181 GCA_041161415.1 Pseudomonadota bacterium
TCCGAGCGGCTTTGCACCAGGGCGTAGAGCGGCACGATATAAAAACCGCCGAAAGCGCCGATCAGAAAAAGATCGATCAAGATACGCGCGCTGCCGCTCATTGCCCAAAAGCCCGCGATGCCCGCGCTATGCAGGCTTGAGGAGGGCGAGGCGAAATACAGGTCGACGGCAAACAACGTGAGCCCGATTGAGCCGAACGGCACCAGACCTATTTCAATGCGCGGCCCGGACATTTTTTCGCACAACAGCGAGCCGGCCGCAATGCCGATCGAAAACACCGTGAGCAGCAAGGTGATCACATGCTCATCACCGCCCAGCACATCCTTGGTGTAAGCCGGGAACTGCGACAGAAACAAAAAGCCATAAAACCAGAACCACGAAATGCCCAACAGGGCCAGAAAAACGCCGCGGTTCCGATAGGCAGAAACTAAATTTTTGGCGGTTTCCGATAGCGGATTCCAATTGATCTTCAAGCCTGCATCGGCTGCTGGCGCGGCAGGCATGAAGCGGCTGGCGATGTAGCCCGCCACCGCGATCGCCAGTGTCACCATCACCACCCGATGGGGCGCGGCATCGTTGCCCGCCACCAGCAAGCCACCGATTATGGTGCCGAATAAAATCGCCAGCGAGGTGCCTGTTTCCACCAGCGCATTGCCGCCGATCAGCTCATGCGGTTTCAGGTGCTGCGGCAAAATGGCGTATTTCACCGGCCCGAATAAGGTCGAGTGCGTGCCCATCAGAAACAGCGCCACCATCAGCAGCACAAAGCTGTGCTGATAAAGGCCGATGGCGGCCAGCAGCATGATGCCGATCTCGAACACTTTGACGAATCGGGTGATGCGCGTCTTGTCGAATTTGTCCGCCAGTTGCCCGGCCGTGGCGGAGAACAGAAAGAACGGCAAGATGAAAATCGCACCCGCCAGATTCGATAGCGTGGTGATGTCAAGCGTGGTCCAAGACGCCGCGTGAAAGGTGAGCAGCAACACCAGCGCATTCTTAAACACATTGTCATTGAGCGCACCCAGCGATTGCGTCACGAAAAACGGCAGAAAGCGCCGTGTTGAAAGCAAGTTGAACTGGCTGTGATTGTGCGCTTCCATGCGTGGTGTCGTTTATCGAATTAGTGATTGGGGCAATCCGCACCGGCATTGTAATCCCCCGGCGAGAGCTGGGTTGGAAAGGGTGCTGGCGACAGGTAGCAGCTCGCAATCAAAGACCGCCCCCTGATGCCCCACCCGTCCAAGACCCGCGCCAATCGGGCATTTGCAGCAATTTGTTCGTTGTGCAGTTTGACTCGAAAAGGGGAAACGAGTATAGTGCCGCGCTTTGTTTGTGGCGGGGCGGCAGGCCACCGTGCAATGCGCACCGTGGGCCGGACACATGTTCAAAACCGTCTTGTTACAGCTTGTTGCAACCGTGCTTGCCGCGCTCGTCGCGGGTTTGGTTGCCGGACGGGTAGCCGCGGGTTGGGCCGCCTTGGGTGGGGCAGTGTATGTGCTGCCAAGTTTTCTGTTCGCGCTTCGCCTGCGGGCGGAAAGCAAACGACCCCAAGGCCCACGACCGATCGTCTTCCTGGCGGGTGAGTTTGTCAAGCTCGCACTAACCCTTGCCTTGTTGGTGGCAGTGGTGGTGAGCGCGCCCGATGTCCGGTGGCTGCCCCTGATGTTCGGCCTGGTGGTCGCACTAAAAGCAAACCTTTTTGCATTCTTGATTAGAACCTGACATGGCAACTGGCACCGAAGCTGTACATGGCGCGGCCCCCACCGCCGGCGAATACATTGCCCACCACCTCACCCATTTCAACGGCACCGGCGCTAAGCAGGCTGCGCTCATCGATTGGGGTGTGATCAACTACGACACCCTGTTCTGGTCGCTCGCCATGGGCTTTCTCGGCGTTTTTGTGCTGTGGACGGTGGCGCGCAAGGTGACTTCCGGTGTGCCCGGCCGCATGCAAGCCGCCGTGGAGCTCCTGGTTGAAATGGTCGCCGATCAGGCCAAGGGGTTGATCCACAGCGCTGAGTCGCGCAAATTTGTAGCGCCCCTCGCGCTCACCGTGTTCGTCTGGGTGTTTCTCATGAACGCCATGGACTTCGTTCCCCTCGACCTGATCCCGCGCTTGTGGGAAGTGATCTACGGTGGCATGGGCCATGATCCCCATCACGCCTACATGCGCGTGGTGCCCACCGCTGACATCAATGCCACTCTGGGCATGTCGATCACCGTGCTACTTGTCTGCCTCTATTACAACGTCAAGATCAAAGGCGCCGGTGGTTGGGCGCATGAGCTGGTCAGCGCACCGTTTGGCAGCAGCAAAAATCCGTTGCTTGCCATCGTGCTGGGCGTGGTGAATTTCGCCATGCAGATCATTGAATTTTCCGCCAAGACCATCTCTCACGGCATGCGACTGTTCGGCAACATGTTCGCCGGCGAGCTCATTTTCATGCTGATCGCCCTGATGGGTGCGGCCTGGACGGGCGCCAATGCGCCGAGCATCTTGCTGTTCCTCGGCCATTTCATCGCTGGTTTTGCCTGGGCAGTGTTCCACATCCTCGTGGTGGCGCTGCAGGCGTTCATTTTCATGATGCTGACCTTGGTGTATGTCGGTCAGGCTCATGAGGCCCACTAATCACGGAATCGTGTTTTAGGTTTTTTATTTTTTAACTTCACTCATCTGTAAATAGGAGCTGTCATGGAACAAGTTTATGGTTTGGTTGCGCTGGCCTGTGGTCTGATCATCGGTCTGGGTGCTATCGGTGCCTGTATCGGTATCGCGCTGATGGGCGGCAAGTACCTCGAATCCTCCGCTCGCCAGCCTGAGCTCATGAACGCCCTGCAAGTCAAGATGTTCCTCCTGGCCGGCCTGATCGACGCCGCGTTCATTATCGGCACCGGTATCGCCCTGTGGTTCGCCACCTCCACCTTCCTGAAGTAATCCTTTCCTGAACGTCTTGAAAGAAAGGATCTTCAAGTGAATCTGAACGCAACGCTGGTCGCACAGATCGTTGTGTTCCTTGGCTTCGTGTGGTTCACGATGAAATTCGTGTGGCCGCCGATCGTCAAGGCACTCGACGAGCGCGCGCAGAAAATCGCGGATGGACTTGCGGCTGCGGACAAGGCGCGTGGTGATCTCGTGCTGGCTGAGAAAAAAGTCGCCGACGAATTGCGCAAAGCCCGCGAATCCGCCACCGAGCTTCGTGCCGGTGCGGAAAAGCAGGCCACCCAATATGTCGACGAAGCCCGCGCGGAAGCTGCTCGTATCATCGCGGCTGCCCGTGAAGCAGCCGAGGCCGAAGCGGCCGCTGCCGCCACCCGCGCCAAGGAAGAGCTTCGCACCCAAGTCGCAGCGCTTGCTGTGGCCGGTGCCGAGCGCATCCTGCGCCGCGAAATCAATCCCGCCGTCCACGCCGAATTGCTGGCCAACCTCAAACAGGAACTGCGTTAAGCCATGGCTGAGAACCTCACCCTCGCGCGCCCATACGCTGAAGCCGCTTTTTCGCTCGCGCGCTCTGCCAATGCGCTGGGGCCGTGGTTACAGTCGCTCGAGTTTCTCGCAGCACTGGCAGCAGACCCCGACATGCAGGCGGTGGTGTCTAACCCAAAGCTGCAGGCGCCCGATGTGGCCCGCTTCATCCTCGATGTGGCAGGCGACAGGCTAACCGCCGAACAACGCAATTTCGTCACGCTGCTGGTGGATAATCACCGCTTTGCTGTGCTGCCGGAAATTCGCGAGCTCTTCACAGCGCTCAAGGATCGATTCGAGGCGGTGAGCGAAGCCCACATCGAATCCGCCTTCCCGCTGGACGATGCCACCCTGGCCAGACTGATTGCCGATCTCGAGCAAAAATTCGGCAACAAGGTTCGCGCCCAAGTCAGCGTCGATCCCGAACTCATCGGCGGGGTGCGGATTGCGGTGGGTGACCAAGTCATCGACGCCTCTGTCCGCGGCAAGCTCGCCGCCATGGCCACAGCGCTTAAGAACTAGGAGTTTTTAATGAATCTCAACCCCTCTGAAATCAGTGAACTGATCAAGAGCCGGATCCAGTCTCTCCCGATCGAAGCCACGGCGCGCAATGAGGGCACAGTGGTGTCGGTCACGGACGGTATCTGCCGCATTCACGGCTTGGCTGATGTGATGGCCAATGAAATGCTGGAATTCCCCGGCAATACCTTCGGCCTCGCCC
>JBEAUN010000029.1:0-4222 GCA_041161415.1 Pseudomonadota bacterium
CCAGAGCCACGTCACCTGGGCCGCGGGCGTGGGCGAACACACCCACGCCGCCACCCCCATCCAAACACTCACCGCCTCGCCCACGGCGGACGTCGGCGCCTCGCTTGCGCCCACCACCAACGGCGGCTTTGCCGCTGATACCGCCTTGGGTGGCGTGCTGCTGCCCTTGAGCCTGATGGCAACCGTCACCTCCTGGAAGGATTTCGTGGCGGCCCGGAAACGCCAGCGCGAACTTCAATGCAGCCACGCCAAAAGCATCAACAAACTGAGCATGTACGAAAACCTCTTTTCGTTCATCTCTGCTGGGGCCTTTCATCTGAAGACGGCCATCGCGCTAGCGGTGAAGCCCGTCGCGCTGATCATGAAGGCCAAAGGCGGGGCGATCGGCGCAGCCTCCACCACAGGCGCAGTGGAAGCCTTGGGCGTGGTGGCCAATTTTGTACTGGGGCCGATTGCCGCGGCGGCCCTGATTGCCGAGGCAGGATTTTCCCTGCGGCGATACATCAAGGGCCGGAAAGCCTTCACCCCAGCCGCAGAAGCTGCCAAAGCACGCATGGAGGCGGCGGCGCAATCGCGTCCAGCCGGCATGAGCGATGAGGAATTTGCCGAATTCCTCACATTCAAGAAAGACTTTTTCGACCATAAGCTTGCCCTGCGCGAGCGCTTCTGGCGGCGAGCGAAAAACATGAGCTGGTTCCGGCTCGGCGCCAGCGCGTTTTTCGGCGCCACCACGCTGACCAAAGTGGGGCTTGGCATCGCCGCGATCAGCGCCGGAGGGTTCTTTGTATCCAACCCGGTGGGTTGGGCGCTGCTCGGCCTCACCGTGGTATCGGCAGTGGCGGTCACGGTGGGCGCCTTTGCTTATATCTACAGCCGCCGCCGCTCACGCTATGAGCAGTACCAGCGCAATGATGACCCGATGGTGGACAAAAAATTTCACCAGGCCGTCGAGGCCTTCTATGCCCAACACGCCGCCGAACAGCGCCCTGCCCACGCTGCCCGCCAAGCCAGCAATTCATCATCCGCCACACGCACACCGCAACCGGCGACGCATTATTCAGCCGACCCAGGGCCTGCCGCCGGCGCGCAGGCCCCCACGCTGCCCCGGCAAGCCCGCCAAGCACCGAAGGATGATGAAGCACTCGAGCCGCTGATGCCATCGGCCAGCGCATCACCCGGGAGACCCGCCGGCCGCACGCCCTCGGACCCGTCGCCGCGGCAGCCCTCGCGTCGCTTTGCGCCCTCTGGCTATCAGCCGCTCGTGGATATGCCTAACATGAGCGGCAACGCGGCCCCCAGCGACGACGACGATGATGAAGACGGCTCGAGCCAAGGCGCCCCCGCAGCACAATCCAATCTCGTGCCACACGGCCGGGTGAGCAATTTCCACATGATTCGCAATCAGCAAAAGGCCCACCAAGCCATCACCCAAGGGCTGGCCCGGCGCAATAACAAGCAGGCCCAAGGTGGTTTCAAACGCACTCTTTTCAACTTCTTCACCAAGCTTTGCAGTTATGGCACGGGCGCCTTTGCCTTCTCCCGCGGGCGGGGCTGGGCGGCCTCGCGGCAGCGTTATCAGCAGCACTGGGTGAAGCATTCCCGCCGTCTCACCAGCCATCATTTCCGCACCGAGATCGCGCAGCACAGCCCGGCTTGGCGCGCTTTCATGCGGGTGCATCTGCTGTCTGAGCAAATACACCTCGCCAACAAACAACAAATCCGCGAAGACATCTGCGCGCTGGCTGGCGACAAGGATCTTAGCGACACCGACATCCTGCGTGGTCAAGCCGCTGATCTGGCTCGCATGGGCGAGATCCAAGACCTGCTCGACCGCATCAATGCACCCGATAACGCCCGCGTCTTCGAAGCGGAAAGCGTGCCGGACACCGAAGCCAATCGCGCGTTTTTGAAGCTCATCACCAACCGCGACCCCAAGCGTGAATTGAGCGACGAAGAAATCGAGCACTCACTCGCGCGGGCGATAAAAACGCAATACACCCGCCGCATTGCCGACATGAAGGGCACGCTGTTCCAAGCGGAACTCGACTGCGCGGCACCGCGCGTGTCGCCTGCCGCGCAGCATCTTCACTGCGCAGGGATGACATCGGTGAGCGTTTTCAAAAACGCCACCACATCGCTGATCTCGTCCTCGCTCAAGGCGGGGAGTTCGCTTGCGTTGCGATCAAAGGGCGCAGTCCGCGTGAGGTTGCCGTGGTACTGCACCGGCAGGTCGTTGTAGCTTTGCACCACGCCACTCACCGTCGGATACCAGCGCGAGGCGCTCGTGTCTCGGCTCACATGAAAGCGCACCGCATCCGTCAAATCATTGATCGCGGCATTATGAAAATACGGCGCCGTCAGCTCAACATTGCGCAAGGTGGGCGTTTTGAATTTGCCGCACAAATCGCTGCGTGAAGCGAGGTCCTTTCGATTCGGCCCGCACAGCCCCAGATCGAAAAACTGCGGGTCCGCGGTGCGCTGGCTCAGATTGCGCGGCACACCCAGCGCGTAATAGCCGAAATTGGTGAAAAGCGGCTTGGCGCCATCGCTGCCCTGCGAACTGGTATGGCAAGCGGCGCAATTGCCTTTTGCCGGGTCATTGAAATACGCGAGCCCCCGCAGCTCCTGTTCGGTGAACGTAGCCGTCCCTTCTTGCACGCGATCGAATTTGCTGTTGAAAAGCTGATAGTCCGAATCCCCCAGCTCGTAGGTCGCCAGCGCAGTTTTCACCGCCTCGAAAATGGTCTGATCGCTCGCGCTCATGGCCACTTGATAAGTGCTCATGAAATCTGCAAACCACCCGGCATTACGCACCCGCCCCATGAGTTCGGACAAATCGGCATTGGCCATTTCCGCAGCATCAAAAAATGGCCCACCCGCCTGGGTGATGAGGCTGTCCGCCCGGCCATCCCAGGTGAAACCGCCAAAGGGCTCATTGCCGACAAAGCGAAACGCGGTGTTGGCAAAAAGATAATGCGTGGTCGGGCTGCTGCGCAGGCCCTGTGCATCCATATTCGGACCGCCAAGCGGCAGAAATCCGCCGCTGGCATCCGCATGAGCCCGCGCAGCGATGTGGCAGCTGGCACAGGCCAGCTTGCCACTGGCTGACAAACTCGGGTCCTCGAAAATCTGCTTACCGATGGCGACCCGCTCGGCCGATAGATTCATCACTTGCGCTGCTGCCTGTGCCGTCGCGGTGAGGCCCACCTCGCGCGGCGGGGTGGCTTCGCCGCCGCAGGCGGTCAATGACACTGACACAACCCATGACAAAGTCATGAGCGCGCCGTATCGCACCCCGCCGCGCGAAATCATGATCCGCTCCGGGCAGCAGCTTGGCCGGTGGGTGCACTGCCTTGGCCACGCTTGCAATTCTTCGGCGCGCCGGCCGGCCCGCCAGCTTGCGCCTGAGCACCGGGTCTGGCGGCATGCAACGCCTCCAATTGCTGCTCGGAGAGTACAGCCGACAGCTGCGCGCGCGTGGCCTCGGGGCTTTGTCCCGATTCGCGCGCAGCGCGGCGTATGGCATGCACCTGCCGGGCCTGCTCTTCCGAAATACCCAAGGCCTTGAAATCCGGCCGGCCTCCGGGGCGCGGTTTGCTGTTGGCATATTCATGGGCTTCGTCGGCGGCAGATTGGGCCTGGGCGCTGGTGAGCACCAGGCACCCCAGGACACAACACATCGCTTGCAATTTTCTGATCATGGCTCGCTCCTTGAAAGTTGTGCGGGGCAGGCCCGCTACCTTCAGCATCGCGAATCGATCTGGAGAAATGATGAATGAATTGTGGAGCGCGGCTTCACAATTGCCGCCCCACCTCGCGCTACCATGTGAGTGAGCCCACTTGCGAACTTCTCCACATGCCGCTTCGCCTTGTTCATCAGCTCTCGCTCATCCTGCTGATCGCCGTGGTGCTGTCAGTGGGGCTGATGGGCGGCATCATCAGCTGGAGCTTGCACAAGGGCTTTCTCGATTATCTCGAGGCCCGGGACGCCGAACGCCTGGAGCGTTTCGTCGGCATCGCACAGGCCACGCTGGCCCCGGATGCGCTATCGAACGGCACATTCCGCCCGGCGCTGCTGCCCACCCTGCTCGATCAACTCTCCCGCGTTGAAGGGCTGCCGGTGCCGCGTAGCGAGCCACAGGCCTCGCCCCCTGCTGCCCCCGTGGTGATCAGTGCGCCGCCCGCGCAGCCAGCAGAAGACCGGCATGAGGCGCTGCGCGAT
>JBEAUN010000044.1:0-6479 GCA_041161415.1 Pseudomonadota bacterium
AGAAAAATCCGGTGAGTGATGAGGCAGTGAAAAAGGAATATGACGTCATCAAGGCTTCGCTGGGCGACAAGGAATACAAAGCGCGTCACATCCTGGTGGAAAAAGAATCCGAAGCCAAGGACATCATCGCTCGCCTGCAAAAGGGTGAAAAATTTGATGATCTCGCGAAGCTGTCCAAAGACCCGGGCTCCAAGGAGCGCGGTGGTGATCTGGGCTGGAATGCGCCGGGTGCGTATGTGACACCGTTTGCCGAAGCGCTGCGCAACTTGCAGAAGGGTGCCTTCACCACCACACCGGTGGCCACGGAATTTGGCTACCACGTCATCAAGCTCGATGAAGTGCGCGAACTCAAGATGCCAAGCTTCGAAGAATCCAAGCCGCAATTGCAGCAGAAGCTGCAGCAGCAGCAAGTGGAAGACTATGTGATGGGCCTGCGCAAGAAGGCCAAGATCGTCGATTGATCGCGGGGTTTGCTTGGGGCGGGCCGTGCTGATCGCGCGGCTCGCTATTCTCGTCTTCGCACAACGCACATAACCCATCTACGCGAACTGCACGCCAGTTTGGGAGGCGGGAAGATTTTTGGGGTTGGTTTTTGCTGCCGACATCCCCCTCCTCGCAAGTGCTGCCGTTGTAAGGCTGCAACCCGCCAGCCCGTTGGCCCTAAGCCTGGTCGAAGGAATGATGGGCGCAGTCACCCAGCACCCTCATGCCTGTTTGCCCCGCCCGATTACCCAACGACTTCGCTCAGGGCGAACGCGCAAACACTGTGGAACATCGCTCTAATCGTCCCCACACTCTCACAGCGCCCCAGCCAACCAAGCCACAATCTCCCGCGCAGCGCTGCGGTTTTGCACATGCACCAGATGCCCGCCTTCGAAGAACGCGAGCAATGCGCCCTTGATCTGAGCTGCAAGTCGCGCCACCGCATCCGGGCAAGCGATGCCGTCGTGTTGGCCGCCAAATACCGCGACCGGCATGGCAAGGGTGGTGAGTCGATCGAAGGTGTCGTGGTGGCGTCGCGCTTCGAGCTGGCGCAATCGGCCGATGTCAGCCTCTGGCGAGCGCTGCACAAGCGCCATCGTGGCGATCTGCTCATCGAGCAAGGCGCGGTAGAGCGCGGGGTGCGCAGCCTGCCAGGCGTCATCGCGACGCAGATCGGAGAGCTTGATCATCTGCGCGGCCCGCGCCTCGATCGGCCATTGCGCGATCGTGTGCAGCGGCCAGGAGGCCCCGCCTTGGCCGCCGGCAGTGGTGCACAGCAGCCCTAAGCGACTCACTGAATCAGGAAAGCGCAACGCAAGCTCCTGCGCCACCATGCCGCCGAAGGAATACCCCAGCACCACCGCGGGCGCAAACTCGAGCGCGGCCATGAGCCCTGCGGCATCGGCCGCGTAATCGGCCATGGTGTAAGGCACATCAGGCTTAGAAGCCTGGCCCATGCCGCGCTGATCAAAGCGCAGCACATCAAAATGCGCATCCAGCAGGCGGTCAAATTGGCTCGGGGGGTGACGCAAATCGCCCCCCGTGCCGGAGATAAAAAGCAGCTTGGGCCGATTCGACCCAACGCCGCGCCGCACCCAGGGAATCTCGATCTCGCCCACGCGAGCGAGCTGGATGTCCCCCAAAATCACACCACCACAGTCTGCGGCATGCCGGGCTCACACTGCACGATGCGGCCGATCTGCCACACCGTCTCGCCCGCTTCCCGCAGCAGGCTTTGCGCGCGGGCGGCGTCTTGCTCGGCCACCACCACCACCATGCCGATGCCGCAATTAAACACACGGTGCATTTCTTCTTCTGCCACCTTGCCCTCGGCCTGCAGCCAATCGAAAAGCTTAGGCCGCGGCCAGGCGGATTTTTCCAGCACCGCAGCGCGGTTGCCCGCCAAAATGCGCGGCACGTTTTCCAGCAGGCCCCCGCCGGTGATATGCGCCAAGCCCTTCACCGGCAGCGCCTTCATCAGTGCGAGCAGCGGTTTGACATAAATGCGGGTAGGCGCCATCAGGCAATCCGCCAAGGAACGCTCGCCATCAAAAGGCGCAGCCAAATCAGGCTGGGCGCGTTCGATGATGCGCCGGGCCAGCGAATAGCCATTGGAATGCGCACCGCTTGAGGCAAGGCCCAGCACGACATCGCCCGGAGCGATGGTGGTGCCATTGATAATCTCGGATTTTTCCACCGCGCCGACTGCAAAGCCGGCGAGGTCATATTCGCCTTCAGGGTACATGCCCGGCATCTCGGCGGTCTCGCCGCCGATGAGCGCGCAACCGGCGAGCTCGCAGCCGCGGGCGATGCCCTCGATCACGGTGGCGGCCACCTCCACATCCAGCTTGCCGCAGGCGAAATAATCGAGGAAGAAAAGCGGCTCGGCGCCTTGCACCAGGATGTCATTGACACTCATCGCCACCAGATCCTGGCCCACGCCTTCATGGCGATTCAGCGCGAACGCGAGCTTCAATTTGGTGCCCACGCCATCGGTGCCGGACACCAGCACCGGCTCGCGAAATTTTTTCGAGACTTCAAACAGCGCGCCAAAGCCGCCGATGCCGCCCAGCACTTCGGGCCGCAGGGTTTTTTTGGCAAAGGGCTTGATACGCTCGACCAGCGCATCGCCGGCATCGATATCCACGCCGGCGGCGCGGTAGGTGAGGGATTCCTGATTTGCAGTCATGGCTTGGGGCACGCGGAAGGTGTCAGAAGGCAGCGAGAGTTTGTTAAACTGGCAACGACCAAAAATCGGCCGCAAAGATTCAATCAAAGGGCATCAATTCTACCGGAATCCACCAGCGCCATCACATGCCCATGACCAACAGACTCAACACGCCGCTGCGGGAACACCTACGCCACCCCGTGATCGTGCTCGCCCTCGTGGCCCTCTCACTGTGGGCGCTTGGGGCGCTGATCATGGCGCTTGCGCCCATTCTCAGCCCTTTTTTGATCGCTGCGATTTTCGCGTATATCGGCAATCCGCTGGTGGGGCTTGGCGAGCAGCGTCGCGTGCCGCGCAGCGTGGGTGCGTTGCTGGTGATCCTGGGCTTCATCGCCTGTGGCGCGTTGCTGGTGGGGGTGTTGATCCCGCTGCTGCAAAAAGAAGCGCTGGTGCTGGCAAAAGAGCTGCCCCGCGCGCTGGCCAGCCTGCAAGAGCGTATCCTGCCATGGGCTGCGCAGCATTTTGGTGTGCATCTTGAGTGGAATGTGGCCAACCTCAAGACCTGGGCCACGAGTGATACCGGCAAAGACCTCTTCAGCGAAGTGTGGTCTTATCTTTTCAGCGGCGGGACCGCACTGGTGGGGCTTGTGGGCACGCTGTTCCTCACCCCGGTGGTGATGTTTTATCTACTGCGCGACTGGCCGGCGCTGTGCGAGCGCATCGCAAGCGTCATCCCGCGACCGATGGAAGCGCGCATCAATGCGCTCGCAGGTAACATCGATCGCGTGCTGGCGGAGTTTCTGCGCGGCCAGATCGCGGTGATGCTGTGCCTCGCGCTGTTTTATAGTGTCGCGTTGTGGCTGGTCGGCATGGATTACGCCTTGCCGGTGGGGCTCATCACGGGGCTCCTGGTGTTTGTGCCTTATGTCGGCTTTGCTGCGGGCTTGGCGCTTTCGCTCTTGGTGAGCCTGCAGCAAGGCTGGCCCGTGTGGGCGCTGGTGATTGGGGTGTTTGGCTTGGGCCAGATTCTTGAGAGCTTCGTGCTCACCCCGCGGCTGGTGGGCGAGCGCATCGGGCTGCATCCGGTGGCGGTGATTTTCGCGCTGATGGCGTTTGGGCAGTTATTTGGTTTTGTCGGCGTGCTGCTGGCGCTGCCGGCCTCAGCAGTGCTGCTGGTGGCCTTGCGCGAAGTGCGCTTGGTCTATTTGCGCAGTGATTTTTATCGAGGACGTTGATGCGTCAATTGGTGCTTGACATCCGCCCTGAAGCGGATGTGAGTTTCGATAATTTTGTGGTTGGTGATAATGCCGAGCTGATCGCCCGGCTCGATGCGCTGGCCGAGCCGGATGCCTGCGAAACGCTCTATGTGTGGGGTGTGCCGGGCAGCGGCCGCTCGCATCTTTTGCGCGCGACCGCGCAGCTGGCCCAAGAGCACGGCCGGGTAGTGTATTTCGTGCGCGGCCAGGATGCTGGCGAAAACCTCGACCCGCCCAGCGGCGGGCTGTTGGTGGTGGATGATCTCGAAGATTTATCCGAGGACGCCCAGATCGCGCTGTTCCGCGCCTTTAATAACGCCCGGCTCACCGGCTTGTCGATGCTGCTTTCAGGTGGCACCCCGCCCCTGGGGCTGCATCTGCGAGAGGACCTGCGCACCCGAGTGGGCCAATCGCTCACTTACCAGGTGCGCTCGCTGTCAGACAACGACAAAGCCGACACCTTCTTGCGTGCGGCCAGCGCCCGCGGCATGAAAATCGAGCGTGAGATCGTTGACTATCTCTTGCGCCACAGCGCACGCGATCTGCCCTCGCTGCTCAAGATGCTTGACGAAATCGACCGCGTCTCGCTGGAACAAAAACGCCCCATCACCTTGCCCCTGGTTCGTGAGTTGGTCAATGCCCAAGCCGAGCTTGAAGGGGTGCTTTGAAAGCCACCATGAATCTCGTTTTATTCGATCTCGACAACACCCTGCTGGCCGGGGATTCCGATTATGAATGGGCGCAATTTCTGATCAAACGCGGCGTGCTCGACCGCGCAGTGCATGAAGCGGCCAATCAGATTTTCTACGAGCAATACAAAGCCGGCACGCTGGATATCCACGCCTTTCTGAATTTTCAGCTAAAGCCCTTGTCGCGCCACCGCCGCGCCGAGCTTGATCGCTGGCATCTGGATTTCATGCGCGAGCATATCGCGCCGATCATGCTGCCAGCAGCGCGCACGCTGATCGACACCCACCAGCAAAGCGGCGCACTCACCGCGATCGTCACCGCCACCAATAGCTTTGTCACCGGCCCAATCGCGCGCGCCTTTGGCATCCCGCATTTAATCGCCACCATCCCGGCAGCGGAAAACGGCGAATTCACCGGCCAGCCCCGCGGTTTGCCTTCGTTTCGCGAAGGCAAAATCACCCGTGTGGAAGCGTGGCTTGAATCACTCGGGCTGCATTGGGGCAGCTTTGAGCAAAGTTATTTTTACAGCGACTCGCTCAATGATTTGCCGCTGCTCGGCAAGGTGAGCCACCCAGTGGCAGTCGACCCCGATGACACCTTGAAAGCCCACGCCCAGGGCGCGGGCTGGCAGGTGATGAGCTTGCGATAGCCTCGCTCACGCCATCGGCGGCAAATCCTCGATCTCCAGCCCGCGCTTTTTGACTTCAGCGCGCATGATCGCCATCGCTTCTTTCACCTGCGCCGGCTCGCCCTTGGCGCCCAGCTCAATATGCCGGCGCGCGCCATCGGCCCCGCCAAAGCTCGGCAGGCTGAAGACCTTGATGCCCGGGAAGGTCGCTTCCACGGATTCCATGAGATCGAGCAGCTTGCTCTCCTGCCCTTCGATCACGCGCATGGAGTCCTCAATCGCCAGAGCGCCATCTTGGATGTCGGCATAATCAGTGTCGAGCACATGGGTCATCATCGGCCAGGCCATCTCCGGAAAGCCGGGCAGGAAATAGTGGCTGCCGACCGCAAAACCGGGGATGCGGTTGAAGGGGTTTTCGATGATGCGCGCACCTTTTGGAAACTCACCGAGCTTCAAGCGATTGGGCGTGATCTCAGCACCGAATCGTTCGCGGATGCGCGCTTCGGCATCCGGGTGCAGCACACAGGGCACGCCGAGCGCTGCCGCCGCGGCCTGACGGGTGTGATCATCCGGTGTCACCCCAATGCCGCCGAAAGAAAACACCACATCGTCCGTGGCAAAGCTCTGTTTGAGATAGGCAATCAGCGCCTCACGATCATCGCCCAGATACATCGCCCGCGACAACGCAAAGCCGCGCGCCTTGAGTGTCGCGATGCCATGCGCGAGATGTTTGTCCTGCCGCCGGCCGGAGAGAATTTCATCGCCGATGATGATGAAAGAAAATTTCATGGTGATCACCCAAAGTCATGAAGCAGTGGCACGCCGCAGATCTTGAAGACTGCCCAGGCAAAAATGCACAAAGGCCAGCCCCGCCAGCGCAGGCGCGAAAAAATTAACCAGCGGCACCAGGGTCAAAGCGGCCGTCAAAAGCCCGATTTTCCAAAGGCTGCCGCGATGCAGTGAAAGCAGCTTCGCGCGCTCATCCGGACTCGCGTGGTCCATCAGCGCGTCATATTGATAAATGCGTTTATTGAACCATGCCGCCAGCATGATTGGCACCACCATCCCCGCAAAAGGAATCAGCAAAAGCGGCAAGGATGCCAGCGCCACCAACACCAGAATCAGGGTGGAAACCAGCGCATTGCCCACGCTGCCGATCACGCCGCCGCCCTTTTTTTGCTCAAGCGTCGCGTATTCCCGCCGGGCGACTTGCATCACCATCAGCGGCACCGCAATCGTGCCCGTGAGCACGATG
>JBEAUN010000055.1:0-3391 GCA_041161415.1 Pseudomonadota bacterium
TTCAGCGCCGATGATTTCCGGCCAGAGGTCATGCCAGTACGGATTGGTTTTCTCGATGGCGGCAAGCTTCCATTGGCGCAGCCATTTCTTCATGGCCTTTTCCTTGCTGATCGCACTTTCCGTGGTCGCGTGCTGTTCATACCAGACGAGCATTTTCACGTCGTATTGTTTGGTAAAACCTTCCACCAAGCCTTCGCGGTGCTGCCAGATACGCTGAATCAGGTTCGAGGTGACGCCCATGTAGAGCGTCCCATTCCGCCGGCTGGCGAGGAGACAGACAGCAGGCTGTTTCACGCCAGCACCCCGCAGTGACCGTCATTCCCGCGAAAGCGGGAATCCAGGAATTGAAGACGCTGGATTCCCGCCTGCGCGGGAATGACGGGTGTGGTGGTCGTCTCGCTGGCGGCTGCATTCTGGATTCCCGCCTGCGCGGGAATGACGGGGGCCAACCCCGCATAGAGTGCTTGGCGTGTGGCTTAGACGTTAAACCGAAAGTGCATCACATCCCCATCCTGCACCACATAGTCCTTGCCTTCGAGGCGCATCTTGCCGGCTTCCTTGGCGCCGCTCTCGCCTTTGCAGGCAAGATAATCGGCAAAGGAAATCACCTCAGCCCGGATGAAGCCGCGCTCGAAATCGGTGTGAATCACGGCTGCGGCTTGCGGGGCGGTGTCGCCCACATGGATGGTCCAGGCGCGGACTTCTTTTTCGCCAGCGGTGAAATAGGTCTGCAAGCCCAGCCGCTTGAAGGCGGCGCGAATCAGGCGATTCAAGCCCGGCTCTTCAAGCCCCACATCGGCCAAAAAGACCTGCTTTTCGTCGTCATCCAGCTCGGCGATTTCGGCTTCGAGTGCGGCGCAGAAGGCCACCACCGGTGCGCCCTCGCGCTTCGCGTGCGCCTCGACGGCGGCCAACCACTCGTTGCCGGATTTCAAACCGGCTTCATCCACATTGGCGGCATACAAAATCGGCTTGGCAGTGATGAGGCACAAGGGCTTGATCTGCGCCTGTTCTTCTTTGGATAAATCCAGCGCGCGCACCGGGCGGGCTTCATTCAATTGGGCTTGCGCTTTTTCCAGCACCGCCACCAGCAGCTTGGCTTCCTTGTCGCCGGATTGGGCCGGCTTGCGATAGCGAACAAGCGCTTTTTCCACCGTGGAAAGATCGGCCAACGCCAATTCGGTTTCGATGGTTTCGATATCCGACAGCGGATTCACCCCGCCAGCCACATGCACGATGTTGTCATTCTGAAAACAGCGCACCACATGCACGATCGCATCCGTCTCGCGAATATTGGCGAGAAACTGGTTGCCTAAGCCCTCGCCCTTGGATGCGCCGGCCACCAGCCCGGCGATATCGACGAATTCCACTGTGGCGGGCAATTCGCGCTGGGGCTTCACGATGGCCGAGATGTCTTTCAAGCGCGGGTCGGGCACTTCCACCACGCCGACATTGGGCTCGATGGTGCAAAAGGGATAGTTCTCCGCCGCGATGCCCGCTTTGGTCAGCGCGTTGAAAAGGGTGGATTTGCCGACATTAGGCAGGCCGACGATGCCGCATTTGAGACTCATGGAGCGTTCCGTTTCGGATCAGTGTTCAGCAATTGAGTGGCGGCGGTGTAATCGCCACTTTGGAATTTGGGCCACGCCAAGAGTGCGCGGTCGATGGCAGCATCGATGTCGGCTTGCTCTTCGCGGCGCGGGGGTTTGAGGACGTAATTGGCGACTTCATTGCGATCGCCCGGATGGCCGATGCCGATTCGCAATCGCCAGAAATCCTGGGTGCCCAGATGCGCGACGATGTCTTTCAGGCCATTGTGCCCGCCCAGACCGCCGCCGAATTTCACGCGCAGTTGGCCAGGCGCAATGTCGAGCTCATCATGCACCACCAACATCTGGTGCGGCTCGATGCGATAAAACCGGGCGAGTGCGCCCACTGCCTGGCCTGAGCGATTCATGAAGGTCTGAGGCAGGAGCACGATCAAACCGGCCTCACGTGATTGCGCGGTGAGCCCGTGAAAGCGGGCTTCGCGTTGCAAGCGGATGTTGAGCTGATCACACAGCCGCTCACAAAACCAAAACCCGGCGTTATGCCGGGTTTGGGCGTAATCCGGCCCGGGGTTGCCCAGGCCGATCACCAGGCGCGGGGGCTCTGTTGCGACCACCTTGGTGCTGCCAGAGCCCGCCATGCGCGGTGGGGATTACTTGGTTGCAGCCGGGGTTTCGGCAGCTGCCGCGGCTTCCACCGCACCGCGCGGTACGGCGATCGCCGCGACCACGGGGTCTTCGCCCTTGTGCAACACCGCCTCGACACCCGCGGGCAGCTTCAAGCCCGACACATGCAGCGAGTGGCCGAGCGAGAGCTCGGAGAGATCGACTTCGATGAATTCAGGCAGATTGCCGGGCAGGCACTGCACATCGAGTTCGGTCATCACGTGGGAGGCGATGCCGCCTTGGGTTTTCACGCCCGGGGAGACTTCCGCATTCACGAAGTGCAGCGGCACCTTGACGTGAATCTTGTGGGTGGCGTCAACGCGCTGGAAATCGACGTGGGTCACCAGCGGCTTGTAGGCGTGCATGTGGACATCGCGCAGAATCACGGTTTCCGTGGCGCCGTCGAGGTTCAGCGTGAGCACGGAGGAGTGGAAGGCTTCCTTGCGCAGCGCGTGGAAAATCGCGTTGTGTTCGAGCGTGATCGGCGTAGCAGCCTTGCCGCCGCCATAAACGATGGCGGGAACGTGGCCAGCACGACGCAGGCGGCGGCTCGCTCCGGACCCCTGCTCCGCACGGGCGGATGCGTTGAATTCGATAGTCATGATAATGCTCCAGATGGATGCTGCCCGCGACCAGGCAGCGGTTTAAAAAAACAACAAAAATTATTCGATGAACAGCGAGCTGACCGACTCTTCATTGCTAATGCGCAGCATCGTCTCAGCCAGTAATTCAGCGATCGACACTTGGCGGATGCGGCCACATTGAGCGGCGGCATCGGAGAGCGGGATGGTGTCGGTGACCACCAGCTCATCGAGCGCGGAATCGGTGATGCGCTCCACCGCGCTGCCTGACAGCACCGGGTGGGTGCAGTAGGCCAGCACGCGCTTGGCGCCGTGATCTTTCAAGGCCTGCGCGGCTTTGCACAGCGTGCCGGCGGTGTCGACCATGTCATCCATGATCACGCAGGTGCGATCGGCCACTTCGCCGATGATGTGCATCACTTCAGAGACATTGGCCCGCGGGCGGCGTTTGTCGATGATCGCGAGATCGGACTCCAGCCGCTTGGCAAAGGCCCGCGCGCGCACCACGCCGCCCACATCGGGCGAGACCACCAGCAGGTCTTTGTATTCCTGCTTCCAGATGTCGCCCAGCAACACCGGCGTGGCGTAGATGTTATC
>JBEAUN010000061.1:0-4026 GCA_041161415.1 Pseudomonadota bacterium
TTGGTGAGCCGATTAAAGAGGGTGGATTTGCCCACATTCGGCCGGCCTACGATGACCAGGGTTGGTTTCACGAGATCAAGCTTTCAATAAAATTATTTTGCCGTGAGGGCGCGGACGCGCCCGCTGGCTTCTTGCAACACAATGGCGCCTTCAACGGCTAACGGTGGCGCGGCGAGTCTGCCGCCGCGATCAGCCGCGAGAAGATTGCCGTCACTGCTGGAGAGCAGATACACCACACCTTCACCATCGACCACCACGACGCCGCGCGAGATCACCGCCGGGCGGCTTGGGCTGCGGCCGGCGAGTTTATCTTGCCGCCACAGGGTGGCGCCGGTGGTGGCATCCAGTGCGAAGATGTTGCCTGCCTCGTCGCTGAAGAAAAGCGTGCGGCCGTCAACGGCGAGCCCATTGGCGCTCGACATATTGCGCGCCCACGCCACCGCGCCGGATTGCTGATCGGCACAGCCGATGCGGCCCTGGTAAGCCACCGCGCAGATACTGCGCGCAGCGCTCACTGGCTCGCCGGCCACGTCTGCCACACGCTCGAGCTCAGTGGCCCCACGGGGAAAGGCGATGGTGGCTTCCCAGTTGGGGCCGCCGTTAGCAAGATCGATCGCCACCAGCTTGCCGCCCGCAAACCCTGCATAGGCCACGGAGTCGGTCAGCAAAATGCTGCCGGCATTACGCATCACAAGCGGCGGCGCGCTGCGCTGAAACACCCAGCGACGCTTGCCATCGCTTGCATTGAGAGCGTGAATGCGGTTGTCGGTGGTGCGCACCAGCACCAGTTTGTCATTCGCCACTGGCGCGGCGATGATTTCTGATGACACCTTGGCCTGCCACAAGGGCTTGCCGTCAAGGTCATAGGCCAGCACATCGCCTTCCTCGCTGCCCACCACAAGCCGCCCACCGCCAACGCCCACGCCGGCTGAGAGCTTGGCTTTGGTGTTGATGCGCCAAGTTTCACGCCCGGCATCGAGACGCGCGATCGCGCCGTTATTCGCAGCGACAAACATCGATATGCCACTGCTCGCCGGTGTGAAGGCATACACCCCGGCGCTGCCAATGTCGGATGACCAGGCTGTGTCAAATGCGGCGCTGGGCGCAAACTCGGGCGCCGACGGAATGCTGGGCTTGGCGCTAAAAAGGCTGCACCCCCCTGCCCCGCCTAGGCTCAAGAACGCGAGGAGCAACAGCCCTGCTCGGGGGATTGCGCACTTCATTTTGCAGGCCCCAGGGTATCCAGCTTGGCGACGATGATGTCACGCAAGGCGGCCTGCGTTTTTTCTGTCCCCACTTCGCCTTTTTGTGCGGCGTCGATCTTGGCCAGCGCATCCTGCCAGGCTGAGCGCGCTTCATTGTTTTTGCCCGCCGCGGCCAGTGCATCTGCCTTGAGATCAAGGAAGCGCGAGACAAAGCCCGCGCTTGCCTCGCGCGAGGCGAGCGTGATCGCGTCATCAAACTTGGCTTCGTCGATCAACAGCGCGCCCAAGCGCAGTGTGGCGATATCACGCAGGCCCGGATCGCGGGATTGTTCCATGGTGGTGCGGAGCACCTGTTTTGCGGTCTCTTTGTCATTGGCATCCAGCGCCGATTTGGCGAGGATCAACGAACCCAACGCTGCCTGCGCTGAGCCGGGGTGCGCGGTGTTGAGTTGCTGCGCGAGCGCTTTGATTTTGGCGGCATCGCGCGCTTCAAGGCTCGCGGTGAGCTCGCTGTAAAGCGCGTTGGCTTCCTGGGCGCGGCCGGACACATGCCAATTCCAGCCCTGCCAGCCGGCTAATGCAATCAACACGCCGCTGATGCCGGAGAGGATGAGCTTGCCGTTTTGCTGCCAGAAAAGCTTGAGTTCGGAAATTTGTTCCTGCTCTTCAAGATCAAAGGTCGCCATCGATGAATGCTCCGTCGTAAATTAATTCGGTCACCACATCAGCCAGAGCGTCGATCTCGACCGAGATCTGCTCGCCTTCTTCGCGCAGTGTTTTCAGCATCACCTTGCCGCTCGCGACTTCGTTTTCCCCAATGATGATCGCCAGCGTCGCGCCCGAGGCGTCGGCTTTTTTCATCTGCGATTTAAAGCTGCCGCCACCGCAGTGGGTGATCACCGAAATCCCCTCGCCGCGCAAGGCTTCGGCTACGCGAAATGCCATTAGCATCGCAGCCTCGCCTTGATGCACGAGATAGATATTGGGGGTGAGTTTTTCAGGCTGCGTGCCAGCTTCAAGCCAGAGTGCGAGCACGCGCTCCATGCCGATCGCAAAGCCGCAAGCCGGCGTGCTCTTGCCGCCCAGTTGCTCCACCAGCCCATCATACCGCCCGCCCGCGCAGACTGTGCCCTGCGCGCCGAGTTTATCGGTCACCCACTCGAACACGGTGAGGTTGTAGTAATCCAGCCCGCGCACCAGCCGCGGATTGATGGTGTGCGGGATGCCGACTTCATTCAAAATGGCGCGCACACCCTCGAAATGGCGGCGTGATTCATCGGACAAAAAGTCGATCAGCTTGGGCGCACCTTCCACCAAGGCCTGCATTTCCGGGTTCTTGGTGTCGAGGATGCGCAGCGGATTCGAATGCATCCGGCGCTTGGCGTCCTCATCGAGCAAGGTTTCGTGTTGCTCGAAATAGGCAATGAGCTCGGCGCGATGGCGGGCGCGCTCATCGGCTTGCCCCAGGCAATTGATCTGCAGCTGCAGACCTTCGAGCCCCAGGTCATCCCACAGCCGCGCACACATGATGATCTGCTCGGCGTCGATATCCGGGCCGGCAAAGCCCATCGATTCCACGCCCAGCTGATGAAACTGCCGATAGCGGCCTTTTTGCGGGCGCTCGTGGCGGAACATCGGGCCGCTGTAATACAGCCGCTGCGGCGAGGAAAATAATAAATTGTGCTGCAGCACGGCGCGCACACAGGCGGCTGTGCCTTCGGGGCGCAGCGTGAGGTGTTCGCCGTTCAGGGCGTCCTCGAAGCTGTACATTTCCTTTTCGACGATATCGGTGACTTCACCGATCGCACGCTTGAACAAGGGCGTGTGCTCAACGATCGGGGTGCGGATCGGCCGATAGCCGTAGTCATGCAGCCAGGACTTCAGGAGCTCTTCAAAGAGCTCCCAAGTCTGCGCTTCATCCGGCAGGATGTCATTCATCCCGCGCACTGCTTGTAATTTTTCGCTCATGAAAGTGTTTTGAAGGCGGCGGGTGGCGGCAGTTAAAAATCAGGCCGCGCCGCCTTTTCGGGTGTAATGGGTGGCGACATAGTCATCGACAATGGCGCGGAAATCGGCGGCGATAGTATCACCTCTTAAGGTGGCGACCTTCTTGCCATCGACAAAAACCGGCGCAGCGGGCGCTTCGCCCGTGCCCGGCAGGCTGATGCCGATATTGGCGTGCTTGCTCTCGCCCGGGCCATTCACCACGCAGCCCATCACCGCCAGCGTGAGGTTTTCCACGCCGTCATAGCGCTCGCGCCAAGTGGGCATTTGCTCGCGCACATAGCTTTGAATGCCGGCAGCGAGCTCCTGGAAAAAGGTGCTGGTGGTGCGACCGCAGCCAGGGCAGGCGGCCACTTGGGGGGTGAAGGCGCGCAAGCCCATCGTCTGCAGAATTTCCTGCGCGACGATGACTTCTTCACGCCGATCGCCATTCGGCGCGGGGGTGAGCGAGACGCGGATGGTGTCGCCAATGCCTTGTTGCAGCAACACCGACAGCGCCGCGGTGGAGGCGACGATGCCCTTCGAGCCCATGCCGGCTTCGGTGAGGCCCAGATGCAGCGGATAATCACAGCGTGACGACAAATCGCGATAAATCGCGATCAGATCTTGCACCGAGGACACCTTGCACGAGAGCACAATGCGATCACCCGGCAGGCCGTATTTTTCTGCCGCCTCCGCGCTCTCCAGCGCAGAGGTGACCATCGCCTCACGCATCACGCCACCGGCATCAAGCGGCGATGCACGGCGCGCGTTTTCATCCATGATGCGCGCCAGAATGCTCTGATCGAGGCTGCCCCAATTCACGCCGATGCGCACC
>JBEAUN010000081.1:0-3172 GCA_041161415.1 Pseudomonadota bacterium
GCCACCGGCGACGATTGAGTGGGAGTGACTTGTTTCACTTAAGTAGTTGTTTTATATAGGTTTTCTACTTACACAGAAGTTTCACAAAATTGCTAAGCTGTTGATTTTTAAGGGCTGCGAAGTTAAAGTTACACGTAAAGCTACACAAAGCTGTAGCTACTCAAAATCGTAGTAACTCGGTAACCGTCCGACCAACCCATCTTCAGCCTGCCCCCCAACTCCGGGAAGATAGTGCCCACTTAAAAGCCAAGTGGACACTACTGATGGACAACCCACCAACCGCCCGTCGCCGCCGTTTCACCAAGGCCTTCAAAGCCGAGATCGTTGAAGCCTGCGCTCAGCAAGGTGCCTCCGTGGCAAGCATTGCCTGCGCTCATGGGATCAATGCCAATCAAGTTCGACGCTGGATGCGTGAGCACGGTATGGGCAGAGCCCCACGAAACGACCACCCGTCGCAGAGCCTTCACGCACCGTGGTCTGGCGGGCAGTTTCTGCCCGTTCGCGTTGAAAGCCATCCAAGCGAAGCCACCCACATCCAGATCGAGGTGCGTCGCGCCAACACCCTCATCAAACTCAGCTGGCCCACTGCATCCGCTGCCACCTGCAGCAACTGGCTAAAAGAGTGGCTGCGATGATCCGCACCGATACCATCTGGCTCTCCACCGAGGCGCTGGACATGCGCGCTGGCATCGATGGCCTGCTTGCCCGCGTCGTGCAAGTGTTCGGACAAGCCCAACCGCATCACGCCTACCTCTTTGCCAACGCGCGGGCCAATCGCCTGAAAGTCCTCGCCCACGATGGCCAGGGTATCTGGCTTGCCTGCCGACGGCTCAACGAAGGGCGCTTCAAATGGCCGCGCACAGGGGACAGTGTGACCCTCACCCGCGAACAATTCGACGCGCTCGTACTCGGTCTGCCCTGGCAATCGCTTGCCGATGGCGGCGTCATTCGCATGGTCTGAATTCTCGCCGTACTGGCAATAGGGGGAGTCCACGATTTCCTATCTTCCTGCATCCGCGCATCATGACGCCATGCTAAACGCAGCCCATCTTGACCAACTCGACGTCGAGCAAACACGCCAACTCGTACGCTCAATGGAGCGCGAACTGGCCGCTCGCCAGATCAAGATCGACAAACTCACCTTCGAAGTCGCACAACTGCGCCGCGCCCGTTACGGCGCCCGCACCGAACAGCTCTCTGGCGAACAGGCACAGCTGTTCGAAGAAGCCGTGCAGACCGATGTGGCGGCCGTAGAAACCGAGATTGAAACAGTCGCCCCTGCGCCTGCCCAGCCCACGGATCCCGCTCCCGCCAAGCCTCGTCGCGCCCCGTTGCCAGCACACCTGCCACGCACCGAGATTCACCACGAGCCGCAATCCACTGTCTGCCCCTGCGGCTGTCAGATGCGACGCATTGGCGAAGATGTGGCCGAGAAGCTCGACTATACCCCGGGTGTCTTTACCGTCGAGCGGCACGTTCGCGGCAAATGGGTGTGCGCGCAATGTGACACGCTGACCCAAGCCCCGGTGCCCGCGCATGTGATCGACAAGGGTGTGCCCACTGCGCGATTGCTCGCACAGGTGCTGATCGCAAAATATCTGGATCACTTGCCGCTCTATCGCCAGGAGGCGATCTTCGGGCGCGCGGGTGTGGCTATTGCCCGCTCGACATTGGCGCAGTGGGTAGGCCAATGCGGCGTGGTGCTGCAGCCGGTGAGTGATGCGCTCAAGGCCGAGGTGCTGACTCACCCGGTGTTGCACGCCGATGAGACGCCGGTGGCCATGCTTGACCCCGGGGCGGGTAAAACCAAGCGCGCTTATTTGTGGTCCTACAGCGTGGGCGCACATGATCCGTTCAAGGCGGTGGTGTATGACTTTGCCGAAAGCCGATCGGGCAGGCATGCCGAGGAATTCCTGGGCCAGTGGCGCGGCACCTTGGTGTGTGATGATTACAGCGGGTATAAAAACCTGCTCTCGAAAGGGCTCACCGAGGCGGGTTGTATGGCGCACGCCCGACGCAAGTTCTTTGAGCTGCAAGCGGCCAATCAAAGCGCGATCGCAGCCCATGCGCTTGACTACTTTGGTGCGCTCTATGGCGTGGAGCGTGAGGCGCGGGGCATGAGTGCCCAAGCGCGCTTGCAATTGCGCGAGGAAAAAGCCAGGCCGATTGCCAATGAGCTGCATGCGTGGCTGCAGCAGAAACGCTTGCTGGTGCCGGCGGGTTCGGCCACGGCAAAGGCGCTGGATTACAGCCTGCGCCGATGGCAGGCGCTCACGCATTACCTCACAAATGGGAATGTCCCGATCGACAATAACTGGGTCGAGAACCAGATCCGGCCGATCGCGCTCGGGCGAAAGAATTGGCTGTTCGCGGGAAGCCTGCGAGCCGGCAAACGCGCGGCCGCGATTATGAGCCTCATTCAATCGGCAAAGCTCAATGGGCTGGAGCCGTTGGCCTATTTGACCGATGTGCTGACGCGGCTGCCAACCCACCCTAACCGTCGAATCGGGGAGTTGCTGCCCCATCGGTGGAACGCGGGATCGGATCCGGGGCAATAGGGGTTCGTTGGACGGTTACAGCTGTCTGTCGCGGACGGATTCATAGTGGCTGCACATAGTCGGATAGTACTAAGGTGATCAAGCGGGGGACGTTCCTGGCGGCAGATTGCTCAAATAGAATTTGCTTGCCTAGTCACAGGTCGTGAATGGCAGCAAATAACAGGTAATGTCATGGACAAAGTCACAACGACAGCGGCAGAGTATTTGATCCGAAATTGCACCATTGCCTACAAATGCACAACCAGGTGGGAAGATCTGCCTGATGACGGTATTCCAACGGTAAGATTTTGTGATGAATGCCAGAAGGAAGTGCATCTCTGCATTTCAGACAAAGATCTTTCGCAGGCGATCAAAGACAACCTTTGCGTTGCGATCGAACTCAAGCCGCTTAAGCGGCAAGAGATCTTGATGGGCATGATCAGATTCAACCCTGACAACTGAATGTTAATAGAGGCCTAAATATGACGGGTACCGCGCATCAACTCGCAATGGCAATGGACATAAGCAAGCCTGGTGATTTCGGTAGGGCCTGTCTGAATTTTTGTGTTTGGGGCGGTGAAGAGACTTATCCACGGTGGCGGGCGTCGCTTGCGACGAACGACCGCCGCGGTGGG
>JBEAUN010000107.1:0-5798 GCA_041161415.1 Pseudomonadota bacterium
GACGCGTGACAACGGGATGCGATGCGCGCGAGGGGTTTTGAACACCATCCTTAGCCCCCGACAGATCTCAGCCGCTGCGCCCCCAACCCCAGCCATTCATGGCAGGCAAACCAGCCCCAGAAGGCCCCGTTTGCATTGGGCAGCCAGCGCCGGTAGGCAAAATCTTCCTCCTCGAAATACCCCATGGGGGCGGGCACCACATCCAGCCCCGCGCGAGTGAATTCGCCGATTGCACGCGGCATGTGAATCGCGTGGGTCACCAGCACCACGCGGCGCACCCCGTCTGTGGCCAACATCGCGGCGGAAAGCTGTGCGTTGTCTTTCGTATCGAGCGAGCGATCTTCCACCCAGCGCACCGGCACGTTGAAATCTTCCTTCAGTTCGTCGCGCATGACCACGGCCTCGGCGGGGCCTTGGCCATTGGGCGCACCGCCTGACACCAGCACCGGCAAACCTGTCTGGCGGGCAAGGCGAGCGCCATAGCGCAAGCGTTCGAGGGCCATCCGTCCGGTGGTGGCGCCGCCGTATTCGGGCGCATTGAGATAACGCCCTCCGCCCAGAATCACGATTGCTTGAGCCTCTTTGGCGGCGGCAAGAGTGATCGGCGGTGTGGCTTGCAAGGGGGCGGCGAGCGCCATTACCACAGCCGGGGTGGCCAGCAGCCAGCCCAGCACGAGCCCGATCAAGGCCAGCACCCGCCCCGCGCGACGGCGCCACAGCACGAGCCCCACCAGCACCAGTAGCAAAGGCAGTAGCGGGGGCAAAAGCACCGTGGAGAGAAGTTTCTTGCCGATGAATAAACCGCTTTCGATAACGCCCATCTGCCGCATCCCCAAAATCGAATAGCGCTGATTATCACCGATCATTCATACGAGAGCCGGTCGCGAGCTGCGATGGACAGGTTAAAATTCGCCCTCCGCGATCATCAAGGCCCCATCATGAGCAAAACCATTATTTCCACCCCCAATGCCCCGGCTGCGATTGGCACCTATTCCCAGGCCGTGCGCGCTGGCAATACCGTTTATCTGTCTGGCCAGATTGGTCTTGATCCTGTCTCGATGCAGATGGCTGACGGGTTCGAAGCGCAGACAGTGCGTGTCTTTGAGAATCTCAAGGCTGTGATCGAAGCCGCCGGCGGGCATTTGTCTGACATCGTGAAGCTCAATCTTTATCTCACCGATTTATCCAACTTCGCCAAGGTCAATGAAATCATGTCGCGCTATTTCACCGAGCCTTACCCCGCGCGTGCGGCGGTGGGGGTGAAAGAGCTGCCACGCGGTGCGGTGGTAGAAGCCGACGCGATTGCCGTCTTGGCCTGATGAGCACCAACGCGGCTGCACCGAGTGCCTCGCCCAAGCCGCGTAATGCGCTGGCGGCGAGGCTTGCCAAGCTGGGTATTCAATCGGATGCCAGCTTGGTGTTGCATTTGCCGCTGCGTTATGAGGATGAAACCCGGCTCACCCCGGTGCGCGATCTACGAGCCGGGGTGAGCGCGCAAGTGGAAGTCGAGGTGGTAGAGGCCGAGACCCAGTTTCGCCCGCGCCGCCAGTTGGTGGTGCAGTGTGTGGGCGATGACAATGCGCCGCTGGTGCTGCGCTTTTTGAATTTCTACGCGAGCCAGCAAAAGCAGTTTGCCACCGGCGCGCGGCTGCGGGTCTTCGGTGAGCCGCGCATCGGGTTTTTTGGTGCGGAGATGGTGCATCCGCGGGTGCGCGTGGTTGCGCAGGGCGAGCCCTTGCCGGTGGCCATGACACCGATCTACCCCACCACCGCAGGCTTGGCGCAATCGGCACTGCGCAAGCTGATCGACCGTGCGCTGGAGCGTGTCTCGCTCAAGGATACTTTGCCCGAGGCGGTCCGTGTCCAGCATCATCTGTGGGGTTTTGCCGAGAGTGTGCGCGAGCTGCATCACCCGTCCCCCGCCACGCGGCTCGATGATTTGCTTGATCGCACGCACCCTGCCTGGGCGCGTATCAAATTCGATGAGCTGGTGGCGCAGCAACTCTCGCTGCGGATTGCTTACAACGCCCGGCGCGAGCGGCTGGCGCCGCAACTGCCCGCCACCGGCATGCTGACGCACGCCTTGCTTGAGCAGCTGCCTTTTAAACTCACTGGCGCGCAGCAACGTGCCGTGGCTGACATCGCCCGCGATCTCGTCGAGCCCTATCCGATGCAGCGTTTGCTGCAAGGCGATGTGGGCAGCGGTAAAACGATTGTCGCCGCCTTTGCCATGCTGCAAGCGGCTGAAAATGGTTTCCAGGCGGTGCTGATGGCGCCTACCGAAATTCTCGCCGAGCAGCATTACCGCAAGCTCGCCGCCTGGCTTGCCCCGCTGGATATCAAAGTTGCCTGGCTCACCGGCAGTCTTAAAAAATCTGAAAAACAAAAAATGGCCGCGGCCATTTCAAGCGGCGAGGCCATGCTGGCAGTGGGCACCCATGCGCTCATCGAAGAGGCCGTGGATTTTTCGCGCTTAGGCCTTGCCATCATCGATGAGCAACACCGCTTTGGCGTGCGCCAGCGGCTCGCGCTGCGCGAAAAAGCTCGCTGCCCGCATCAGCTCATGATGTCGGCCACGCCCATTCCCCGCACCTTGGCGATGAGCTATTACGCCGATCTCGATGTCTCGGTGCTCGATGAGCTGCCACCGGGCAGAACGCCGGTGCTCACCAAGCTCATTTCGGAAACCCGTCGTGATGAGGTGGTCGAGCGAGTGCGTGTGGCGTGCGCCAAAGGCCGGCAGGCCTATTGGGTGTGTCCGCTGATCGAAGAATCCGAAGCCTTGCAGCTGCAAACCGCGCTGGACACTTTCGAGCGTTTGAAAACCGAGCTCACCGAATTGTCGATCGGCTGTGTGCATGGCCGCCTGCCCCCGGCGGAAAAAGCCGCCACCATGCAGGCTTTCTCGCAAGGCGATCTGCAAGTGCTGGTGGCCACCACGGTGATCGAAGTGGGGGTGGATGTGCCGAATGCTTCGCTGATGGTGATCGAACACGCCGAGCGTTTCGGGCTCTCGCAGCTGCACCAGCTGCGTGGCCGCGTGGGGCGGGGCACGGCGGAGTCGGTGTGCATTTTGCTCTTTGCCAACCCGCTGTCTCAAACTGCCCGCGCCCGGCTGAAGATCATTTTTGAAAACACCGATGGCTTTGAGATCGCACGCGAAGACATGAAGCTGCGCGGCCCGGGCGAAATGCTCGGGGCGCGGCAATCGGGGGCGCCGCTACTGCGCTTTGCCAGCCTGGAAGACGACGCAGACTGGGTGCCCCATGCCCGCGCCGTGGCAGAAACCATGCTGCGCGATCACCCGCCTCTGAGCGAGGCGCATTTGAGGCGCTGGCTGGATGACAAGCGCGATTTTCTGAAGGTCTGAGCATGGCCTGGCGCGCGATTTTGTTGCATCACGAGACATCGCCTGCGCTGCGCGCCTGGGCGACTCACGTGGGCTCGCTCACCGCCAAGCTGCGCGAGCGCTACCCCGATCTTCGTGTGAAAGTATTGCGCCAAACCCGCGCGCGGCCGCATGTCGATGAATGTGCGGCCCTTGGCATTGCGCCCACCGATTTTGCCTGGATACGCGATGTGGTGCTGTTGAGCGGCAACACACCACTGGTGGTCGCGCATAGTGTCTTGCCGCCTCAAAATCTGGTGGGTGCGTGGTCGCTGTTTAGTGCGCTGGGCGCGCGCCCCTTGGGTGAAGTGCTCTTCACCGACCCCGCCATCACCCGCGGCCCGCTTTATTTTTCCGCCATCACCGCCCGCCACCCGTTTGCTGCTATGGCACAGGCCGCCTGCCCCGCGTCGGCCCTTCCGCACACCCTGTGGGCGCGGCGCTCGCTGTTTCAGCGCGGCGGCAAGGGCCTTTTGGTGAGCGAGATTTTTTTGCCCTCTCTCCTATGACATCCGCCTCCCGCATCACGCTCTACATCCAGCTCATGCGGCTGGATAAGCCTATCGGCATCCTGCTGTTGCTCTGGCCCACGCTGTGGGGCCTGTGGTTGGCGGGGCAGGGCCAGCCGCCGATAACGGTGGTGGCGATTTTCGTGCTGGGCACTGTGCTGATGCGCTCGGCCGGTTGTGTGATCAATGACTATGCCGACCGCGAGGTCGACCCGCATGTCGAACGCACCCAGCAGCGCCCGCTGGCAGCGAAAAAAGTATCCACGAAAGAGGCCTTGCTGCTGGCTGCGGCCTTGGTGGTGTGTGCCTTTGTGGTGATCCTGCCGTTGAATCTCCTCACCCTCATGATGAGCGTGCCGGCTTTGGCGCTGGCGGCGAGCTACCCTTTTTCCAAACGCTTTTTCGCGCTGCCGCAGGCTTGGCTGGGCGTGGCGTTTGGCTTTGGCATTCCGATGGCTTTTGCCGCGATTCAAAACACCGTGCCGCCGCTCGCGTGGCTCCTGCTGGCGGCGAATATGTTTTGGTCGATCGCCTATGACACCGAATACGCGATGGTCGATCGCGACGATGACTTGAAGATCGGTATTCACACCTCCGCCATTACCTTCGGCCGCTTTGATGTGGCCGCGGTGATGCTCTGCTATGCGCTGTGCTTGGCGCTTCTGGCGGTGGCGGGCGTGATGACTTCACGTGGCGCGATCTATTTCAGCGGGCTCATCATCGCGGGCGGCATCGCGCTGTATCACTACACCCTGATTCGCCATCGCGAGCGCGGGGCGTGTTTCAAGGCTTTTTTGCACAACAACTGGTTCGGTGCGGTGATCTTCATCGGGCTGCTAGCGGATTACCTGAGGTTTCCCGGATGAAGGCCGCCACATCCTGCCACACTGGGCTGCGGCCTCTGAAGGGCGAGGATAAATCCACCACGATGCTCACATGCCCCGCCTTGGGGTAGGTGATTTCCTTGACCTGGCCGCCAGCGGCGCGCACCCGTGCGGCAAGGCTCGCGGTGTTCTTCGGTTTGACGATGTCATCGGCGTCTCCCGTGGCAAGCAACATCGGCGGCTCTTGGCCACGCACGAAATTCACCGGCTGCGAGCGCGGCCAATTTGTTTCCGGGCCGAAGATCTCTTTTAAGCGGTCAGACGACAGCGGCAAAAAATCATACGGCCCCGCCAGCCCGATCGCTCCGCGCAACTGCTGCGGCTGCATGCCCACGGCGGCAAGATAATCGCTATCCGTGGCCAGCATCAGTGCGATATGCGCGCCGGCGGAATGCCCCATCACGAATAATCGATTCGCATCGCCGCCAAAGGTGGGGGCGTTGTGTGCGGCCCATTTGACCGCCTGGGCGGCGTCCTGCAAGAAAACAGGAAACCGCGCCTCGGGGTAAATGCGGTAATCCGCCACGAGCGCCACGGCGCCCAAGGATGAGAGCGCCTCGCCGACAAATCGATAATCCTCGCGACTGCCCGATTCCCAGGAGCCACCGTAAAAAAACACCACCACCGGCGCATCGCGCGCGCCTTGTGCGGGCACATAGACATCGAGCTTTTGCCGCGGCAGATCGCCGTAGGGCAGGGCGCGAGTGCGCTGATAGGTGTCATGGGGCACGAGCGCATTCAACATCGAGACGGGTGAGCAGCCCGAGAGCACGCCCAACAACAGCGCCCCCAGCGCACGCGGCCCGCGCAGCAGGAAAGAGAACATGGTCATCGCTTGAAATGGCACGGGCGCATTGTGCCATTGTGCTGAAGATTCGGTGATGGCCTTCGAGGGGGGGGGCGACGAGCCGAACGGCAACCCCCCTCCAGGGCCGGAGCATCAAAAACCACTTCATCACAATCAGTTGGCAGAGCCGAGCGCGTGGGCTGCGTGCGCGCCCTCTTCCCCATCCCTTT
>JBEAUN010000123.1:0-4953 GCA_041161415.1 Pseudomonadota bacterium
GGTGGGCAAACTCCCCTCAGTCCCCCCGTGTCAGGGGGGAAGAAAACTGCGCCGCTTGGTTCGCGAGGTGGGGGTTTAAACGCCCAGGCATGCCTTCAGTTTGTTAAGCCAGCCGGGCTGCGGTGCGGGCTCCGCGGCGGCCTCTTGAGCGCGACCAAAATGCAGGATCGCGCGGTCGATGATCTTCAGGCGTTTCAATTCGATCGAGATGCTGTAGATCTCGCCTGCATGGGTTTTCGAGAGGTTGGAAAGGTAACGTTCGCGCAGACCTTGGCCGCGTTTATTGGTGAGCGTGTCCCCCAGTTCGGGGCGTTTTTTAAGCCGCCACATCAAGGTGCTGCTCGATTGTGCGTGTTTATAAAACGAAGCGGCCAGCTGTTTGCTTTCGCGGGTTGCATCGAGGCTGCCGGCGAGTTGCCGGGCATGCATTGCGCGCATGGCCTGCCGCGAATCGAAGGCCTTGAGCGCAAGGCTCAAGCAGAAGATCACGCAGTCGTTATCGGATTTTTGCAACCGCGGCAGTATCGTGTTGATCACATGATCGATCTGCCAGGCTGCGAGCCATTCTCTGAGCGTGCTGGGGGTCGAGAATATATGGTCCACCGGCTCCATTTCGATTACCGATAAGGGCGCGCCTGGCTGAGCGAGGATATCGGCAAAAGCGTGATGATGCCCCCAGCCCCAGGCTTTTTGGATAACGCGCACATGGCTGGTGTGCCCTTGTGCCGCGCGCGCCAAAAGCGTGTCGATCAATTCACGCCAGGCGGCTTCATTCGGACAATATCGCAGCCCAAGCCCCGGTGTGCGTGTGTTTTCGGATTCGATCAACCAGGGAAGATTTTCAATGTCCAGCTCGCTTACCCGGAAATCGGCCTGGTAGCCGTGGGCGAGATAATCCTGCGCCCTGCTGCGGTGAGTCGCCAGCGCAGCGATGCCAGGGTGGGCATTGGGATCACTCGCTGCCTGATTGATGGCTGCTGTGACAGCCTCACTCGGCGCGTAGCGTTCCGGCGCAACGCGCTCGATGGTGACGCCCAGCGCGGCCTCGTCGATGGAAGAGCGGATACGGCGATGTCCGGTGCTGGTTACAGGCGTGGCGGCGGGGGTCATGTCATCCTCACGATAACCCAATCTGGGGGCTCAAAATCCGATAAAATAACTCGGGTATTTTCAATTAAAAAAGCAGGAGACTTCCATGGACATTCAAGAGCAGATTCGTCAAACCGTCACCACCCACCCGGTGGTGCTTTACATGAAAGGCACGCCGCAATTCCCGCAGTGCGGTTTTTCTGCCACCGCAGTGCAGATTCTCAAGATGTGCGGTATCGCCAAGCCCCATAGCGTGAATGTGCTTACCGATCCTGATGTGCGCCAGGGCATCAAGGAATATGCCAATTGGCCCACCATCCCGCAGCTCTACATCAAGGGCGAATTCATCGGCGGTTGCGACATCATGCGCGAGATGTACCAAAGCGGTGAATTGCCCAAGTTGCTCGAGGGTCTCGCCAGCGAGGCCTGATCAACGCGGCCCCTAAGCCATGAGCCGCGGGTGCGGCAGCCAGAGCATGGGGCAGCGTCTGTCGATGAATACCACCGGGCCATCTGATCGGCCCGGTAAGGTGAAGCAGTCTGTGTCGTAATGGCTCATCTGCGCCAGGGCCGCAGTGGGTAGCGCCGAGGTCATGATGGTGCAGCCTTGGGGAAACTGCGAAATATTCCCGGGAAGCTCTTGCATCGGGTTGCCTTGAAGGTAGAGGTAGCGTAGCGACCGCAAGACATGCAGATCGCGCGGTGGGCGGCTGAGGTCATTGGCTGAGAGATCCAGCACCTCGAGCTTTTGCAGCTGCTTGATGTTGTCATCGACCAACCGTATATGATTGCCTCCGGCCAGCAAGTGGCTGAGTGAAACAAGCTGCCCTATTTCCTGCGGAATATGACTGAGCGCATTGCCGCCGATATGCAGCTGCGTGAGCCAAGTCATCTTCCACACATCCGGCGGCAGATCCTCTAATCCAAGATTGCCGAGCAAAAGCGCGGGGCTTTTTCGCCGCAGGCAAGTCCCGATCTGACTGCAGGCGTGGGCATAGTGACCGTGCTTGTCCAAAGGCGCATTGCAGTACCAGTCCTGAAGACTGCGGCTGAGCTGATTCATCCAGCGCAGATGGGCTGCCTCGAAAGGGGCAGCGGGGCGCGCTGACGCCGATTCCTCTTCAATCACGGGAAGCGGTGGGTGGGTGCGTGAAATCGGCCTGGCCCTCAAGGGCTACCCCTGTGTGGGGATATTCGCATCGGGTCGGGAATGCTCTGCATTGGCGTACTCATTACGCGCGCGCAGCGAGGGTCTCGAAAGCGGCGAACGGTGGTTTTTCTTGGGGTGGGTCGCACAGCTCTGTAAGGCTGGTGTGTGAGATGGGCGCACGGGAAAAGTGGAGGCCGATTTGCTCTGCGGTGGAGGCGAATCCCACCCACTCAGCCGCATTGGCCCGAAGGAGCTTTCGGCAGGCCGCGGCATGTGCATTGCCATCGAGATTATGGCTCGAAAATCGTATGGTTACCCTGCGCTTAGCCAGATTGACCAATTCATCAGGAAACTTCGTCAAGCTAGTGTGATCAATCACCAAGGACTCCAGCGGCAGCTTGTCGAGGAGGCGCCAATCTGTACTCTGTAGCGGGTTATTGGAAATCCGTAGGTGACGCAGTTTTCTCAGTGACGCAAGCGCGTCGGGTAGGGTGTCAAAACGGTTGGTGGAAAGATCGACCGTTTCCAGGTGATAGAGCTGGCCCACCACGGCGGGGAGGTTTTTCAGGTCGTAATTGCGCAGGTTCAGGGTCCTTGAGTGATTGCACCACGCAGTCCTGATTGCCTCGCAGGCGCACTCATAGCCTTTTTTTTCAGGCTTGAAGTCGGTGCCGGGCATTGCAGGCCCCAAGTTGTCTTCCACCCAATTTTGCAAATGGGTTACAAGTTGATCCAAGCGGAGGATTTCTTCCGCGCTGCCGAGGTCCTCGATCGGAAATAACAAGGGTTCGCGAAAGGCAGGTGACACGTGGGGTAGCATTTTGCTTCCTGAAGCACGAAAAACGTTTTGACGCAAACCTGCGAGAGTGGTTCCATCAATTTTTTGGCATCAGCCTAAGGTGCGGTTCTGCCAGAGCTTCCTGCCTAAATGCATAGCCAAAAGAGCCGGCGGCATTCTGAGCGCATGACCGCGGCAGAGCAACGCCAGCCGCCCCAAGCCCGCAAAGCGCGGCTCGCAGAGCGGATGACCGGGCGCTAGCGCGCAGGTGTGCAGCCACCGCAGCCAGGACCCACGCTTGATATGGGCGCTCAATGCCGAATGCATAAAGGGCGGCAGCGCGAGCTGCAAGGTTTCCTCGCACACCGCCAACACCCGCCCCAACGCGGGCAGGAGATGAAAGCCTTGCGCCCGCGCGATGAGCCGCGCCCAAAACGCATCCTGATCTTCAAATGAGCGAATGAGGCTCACCACATCCAGACAATCGCGCAGACCATTTTGGTATTCGCTTTCATAAAACCAATGGCAGGCGCTGTGCAGCACTTGATCGATGTCACTGAGCACCCACACCCCTGGTATGGCCGATGGCTTGGCATCTGCGAGCAAGGCGGCACCCGAAATGGCAAGTCCCGTGGTGGGCGGCACGAGGGTGTGATGCACATCCAGCGCAGTGCCGCGGGTGCGATGCTGCATCGGCGGCAATTCATGCATCCACTGGCGGTAATAGCGCTTGTCGTAAGGGCTCAATGGCAGGCTGTGCCAGCCGTGTTGCATTAAGGCCGATTCCACTGCATCCAGCCTTTCACGCGGCACCAGGATGTCGATATCAGAAAAAAGCCGCCCGGCCGAGGCGGCGTGGCCGCTGGCAAGATACGCCGCGCCTTTGAGAAGCGTGAGCGGCACGCCGATGGGTGCAAGCGCTTCTTCCAAGCGCGCGACCTCAAAGCGCACCGCCACCGCCTGCCGCTCGCACAGCACGCGCTCCGCCTGCAGATGCGCGCGCGGCGCGGTGGGCACCGATTCGAGTAGCCCCTCATCGCTCAAAACCTGCGCGAGCCGCGCCAAAAGATTGCCCGCGCGACATAGCCGGATGAGCGCATCCCATTCGGTGAGATCAAGCGCCTGCGTGGTGTGCGGCTGGCAGAGGGATTGGCACAGCAGCGCCAAGCTCATCGCAGCGCCTCGATCTCATCGATTGCACCGCTGAGCTCGGAAAAAACCAGCGACAGCGAGCGTGTCTGGCTGATGAGTGAGGCGGCGGTCAAAAAGCCATTCTGCCCCAACAGGGTGTAATTGAAGGCATTCTGCGCCAGCAGCATGAAGCTTTGCGCAGGCCCCACTGGCGCGAGATCGCAGCCCACCCCCGCTTGATAGCGCGGATACACCACCCACGCCGGCCGGGCAGGGTCTTGCATCTTTTCAATGCTCTTTGCGTCCGGCTTCAAATGACTGATGCGCCCTTTGTGCGTGTCGGGCACCACCGGGCCGAATTGCGCCTGCGGGAAGTGTTGCTGGATGATGTCGATCGAGGCGTTTTTAAGATTCACCGGCCGGGCCAGGGGATAAAGCAGGCCACTGGCGGTATCCACCAGCGTGAGCTCATCGGATAACAGCCGCCAGCCGCGCAGCATCAGCGCGGCGCACAGCGTGCTTTTGCCGCTGCCGGGCGGGGCGGGCATGATCAGCGCGCGGCCCCCCCGCGCAAGGCTGGCGGCATGGATGACAAGATAGCGATGGCAGTGTGAAGCCACACACCAATTCAACCCCCACTCCAGCATCGCGAAAGCCTGCTCGCGTGGCAGCGGCTTGAAGGGGCGGCGTGCATCCCACCAGAAATCCACCTGCGGTTTCAAAACGCCGCGCATGCCGCGCGCAGGGCGAAGCGCAACATGAAAATCCGCAAAGCCGGCCCCATCGCGCAGCCGATGCCCTTCAT
>JBEAUN010000137.1:0-2862 GCA_041161415.1 Pseudomonadota bacterium
GAAGCCCCACCTGTAACGATGAATACTTTGTCTTTGATCTGCATGGGTTTGACTTTAGGGGAGGCTGACGCTAAGGTCAAACCGAAGCCAAATGAACAACTTCTGGAGTCAATTGCGTGCCGCTTGCAGCTTCTCGGATTGAAGAAATACATCGCAGTTTTAGCGGTCAGGGCCTGATGCGGACCTTCGCGGCATGCTTAGATGAGCTCGATGAAGGCAGGGCGGTCATTTCCATGCCGCTGTCGGATCGCGTGACACAGCAGCACGGATTTTTTCATGGCGGCACCGTGGGGGCGCTGGCCGATACCGCCTGCGGTTATGCGGCGCTATCGATGGTGCCCGCTGGAAAGGCGGGACTCACCGCGGAATACAAAATTAATTTGATTTCACCGGCCGATGGCGATCGGTTAATTGCAGTGGGCCAGGTGTTAAAGCCGGGCCGCATGCTCATGGTCTGTCAGGGCGATGTATATGTCGAAAAAAATGGCCAAAGAAAAAAATGTGCGATTGCCCTGATGACGCTTTTTGTAATGGAAGGCCTGCCGTCGATCTAATAGGCGCAAGGAGAACAATCTGATGAAGCCTCAAGTCCAAGACCCCGTTGTATTTCTCTCTGCCGCCCGCACGCCGATGGGAAACTTCATGGGTGAGCTCTCCAGCCTCGCTGCTCCAGCGCTTGGTGCGGCCAGCATTCGTGGCGCACTAGCGCAGGCGGCGATCGGCCCGGAGGTGGTCGATGAGCTGATGTTTGGCTGTGTTCTGCCGGCTGGCATGGGGCAGGCGCCAGCGCGTCAGGCTGCTCTCGGTGCGGGGCTTCCGAAGTCGACCGTCTGCACCACGGTCAATAAGGTGTGTGGTTCAGGCATGCGGGCGGTGATGAGCATGCACGACACGCTGGTGTTGGGCGCCGCTTCAGTGGCGATCGCCGGCGGCATGGAAAGCATGAGCAATGCGCCTTATCTTCTGGCGCGGGCGCGGGCGGGTTATCGGATCGGCCACAACACGGTCTATGACCACATGATGCTCGATGGCCTCGAGGATGCTTACGAGCGGGGCCGCTCTATGGGCACCTATGGGGAAGACTGCGCCCGGCAATACAGCTTTAGCCGCGAAATGCAGGATCAGTTTGCGATTGAGTCGGTGACATGGGCCAAGCGCGCTAACGAGAGCGGTGCATTCGGCGCGGAGATCACTCCCATCGAGGTCACCACCCGCAAGGGCAGCACAACGATTGACTCAGATGAGGGCCCGCGCACAATTGCTCTCGAGAAAATCCCAAGCTTAAAGCCGGCTTTTGCAAAAGATGGTTCGGTCACGGCTGCCTCTTCTTCCTCAATCAGTGATGGCGCAGCCGCCCTTGTGATGTGCCGCGAGTCTACTGCCAACAAAATGGCCAAGGCCCCGATCGCGCGGCTGCTGGGCCATGCCGGGTTTGCGGGCACGCCCGCCCAATTTCCCACTGCGCCGATTGCCGCAATCGACCGGCTGCTGAAATCCAATGGCTGGACCGTTGCTGATATTGATCTCTGGGAGATCAACGAAGCCTTTGCGGTTGTTGCAATGGCAGCGATTCGCGATCTTAAGATTCCGCGCGAGCGAGTCAATGTCAATGGGGGCGCCTGCGCCCTGGGCCATCCAATCGGTGCCTCCGGTGCGAGAATCATTGTGACCCTGATTCATGCCCTGCGCGCGCGTGGGCTAAAGCGTGGCGTGGCTAGCCTGTGCATCGGTGGCGGGGAGGCCACTGCCGTTGGCGTTGAAGTGATCTAAGTTTTTGCGAGACCCGGGGCCATGATTCTTTCAGATGAGCAGCAGCAGGTTCGCGATGCGATCGCGGATTTTTGTCGCAACGAGATTGTTCCCAAGGCGGCCCAGTGGGACCGTGAGCACCATTTCCCCCGCGAGATCCATCAGGCGTTGGCCGGCCTTGGCTGCTACGGGGTGATGGTGCCGCAGGAGTATGGCGGCGCTGGACTGGATGCGGTCTGCCTGGCGTTGATTCTGGAAGAGATCGGCGCTGCCGATGGCGGAACCAGTACCGCGATCTCGGTCAACAACTGCCCGGTCTGCAGCATTCTGATGGCCTTTGGAGACGCAACTCAGAAACGCGACTGGCTCACGCCACTGGCCCGCGGCGAAAAACTCGGCGCCTTTTGCCTCACCGAGCCTCAGGCGGGTTCTAATGCGGCCGAGATCCGAACCGCCGCGCGGCGCGAGGGTGACAGTTATGTACTCAATGGTGTGAAGCAATTCATCACCAGCGGAAAAAACGGCCAGGTCGCCATCGTGATTGCCGTCACCGGAGATGGAAAGCCCAGCCAGCGGATGTCTGCCTTTATTGTGCCCACGGACACCCCCGGATACATCGTGGCCCGGCTTGAGGAAAAAATCGGACAGAACTCCTCAGACACTACCCAGATTGTTTTTGAAAACTGCCGAATCCCGGCGGCCTATCGTATCGGTGCGGAGGGGCAGGGCTACAAAATCGCGCTCTCTGGACTCGAGGGTGGCCGCATTGGCATTGCAGCCCAATCGATTGGCATGGCCCGGGCCGCTTTTGAGGCGGCACTCGCCTACGCCAAAGAGCGCGAGGCCTTTGGGCAGCCCATCTTTGAGCATCAGGCGGTCCAGTTTCGGCTTGCCGATATGGCCACGCAGCTCGAGGCCGCCCGCCAGATGGTCTGGCATGCGGCGAGCCTGAAAGATGCCGGCCGGCCCTGCTTAAAAGAGGCGGCGATGGCCAAGCTGTATGCCAGCGAGGCTGCCGAGCGCATCTGCACGGATGCGATTCAGGTGTTTGGCGGCTATGGCGTGGTGAAGGATTTTCCGGTGGAGCGGTTTTATCGTGATGTGCGGGTCTGC
>JBEAUN010000152.1:0-2932 GCA_041161415.1 Pseudomonadota bacterium
CCGCGCAAGGCAAGAGCCGCATCGCTGCAAGGTGGTCGATGCCAGCGGCATGCCGGATGAGGTGTGGGCGCAGGTGGAAAGGGTGTTGCAGGCGCTGGTGGGGTGAGGGGCTTCGGGGTGCAAAGCCCTCTCGAAGCCGGCGGTAAAAAATGGGGGGAAATGGGCCTTTCGCGCCGGAAAAGCACTCGCTGTCCGCGGTGCTTGAGATAATCGGGCAAGCCCGATATACTTCGCGCCTTTCAAAGGTCCAACATAAGAGAAACTGCGATGCTTGACACTGCTGCCAAAGCAAAAATCGTTGCCGATTACCAACGCGCCCAAGGCGACACCGGCTCTCCTGAAGTGCAAATCGCGCTGCTCACCGCGCGCATCAATGGCCTGACCGGGCACTTCAAATCCAACGTCAAAGACCATCACTCCCGCCGCGGGCTGTTGAAGCTCGTGAGCCAGCGCCGCAAGCTGCTCGACTACCTGAAAGGCAAGAATGTTGACGGCTACCGCGCGCTGATCGAGCGCCTGGGTCTGCGCAAGTAAGCGCGGCGTGCCCACGGCTGCCAAGCCTTACAATCCGATGGCCCACCCCGCGTCTCGCGGATGGACGTCAATCTCACCCCGCAATGCAGGGTGAACGCCGGCGCATGCCCCATTGGGCTGCGCCGGTTTTTGTTTTGGCTTTTTGATTTGGCTTTGATTCGGCTTTTTCGTTGATTGATTCGGGTTTATTCCGATTAATTATTTCGCCGCGCGACTGCCCAGGCTGCGTTCAACTGCTTGAGCGCACCCGGCCCGCGTGGCCTGAACAGAGGACACCATTGTGCTGACCGCAACCAAAAAAACCTTCCAGTACGGCGCCCACACCGTCACCCTTGAAACCGGCGAGATCGCCCGTCAGGCGCATGGCGCCGTGATCGTGAATGTCGCTGACACCGTAGTGCTGGCCACCGTGGTCGCCGCGCGCGACGCCAAGCCGGGCCAGGATTTTTTCCCGCTCACTGTCGATTACGTCGAAAAATTTTACGCCGCAGGGCGCATCCCCGGCGGCTTCTTCAAGCGTGAAGGCCGTCCTTCGGAAAAGGAAACGCTGACCTCTCGCTTGATCGACCGCCCCATCCGCCCGCTCTTCCCGGAAGGCTTCTACAACGAAGTCCAGGTGGTGGCCACGGTGTTGTCCTTGAACCCCGAAGTCGATGCCGATATCCCGGCCATGATTGCGGTGTCCGCGGCGCTCGCCATCTCCGGCATCCCGTTCGCCGGCCCGGTGGGCGCGGCGCGCGTGGGCTACATCAACGGCCAATATGTGCTCAACCCCACCGCCTCGCAAGTCAAGGAAAGCCAGCTTGATCTCGTCGTCGCCGGTACCCAGTCAGCGGTGTTGATGGTGGAATCCGAAGCGCAGCAGCTGCCTGAAGATGTGATGCTGGGCGCGGTGGTCTTCGGCCATGATCAGATGCAAGCGGCGATCAACGCCATCAATGAGCTGGTGGAAACCGCCGGCAAGCCCGAATGGGATTGGCAGCCCCCGGTGAAAGACGCCGTGTTGGTGTCGCGTATCGCTGAGCTGGCTGAAGCCAAGGTGCGTGAAGCCTATAGCATCACCCAGAAGCAAACCCGCGTGCAGCAGGTCAATGAAATTCGCGCCGGTGTGATCGCAGCGCTGACCACCAACCTGCCCGAAGGCGTGGCTGCGCCCGATGTGAACACCATCAAGAATTATTTCTTCGATCTGGAAGCCTCGATTGTGCGCAACCAGATTTTGTCAGGCGCGCCGCGTATCGATGGCCGCGATACCCGCACGGTGCGGCCGATCGCGATTCGCTCCGGCGTGTTGCCGCGCACTCACGGCTCGGCGCTCTTCACCCGCGGCGAAACGCAGGCGCTGGTGGTCTCCACTCTGGGCACTGCGCGCGATGAGCAGATCATCGACGCACTCGCCGGTGAATACCGCGACCGCTTCATGCTCCACTACAACATGCCCCCGTTTGCCACCGGCGAATGCGGCCGCGTGGGCAGCCCCAAGCGTCGTGAGATCGGCCACGGCCGGCTGGCCAAGCGCGCCATCGTGGCGGTGCTTCCCGCCCCGGAAGAATTCAGCTATTCCTTGCGTGTGGTGTCTGAAGTCACCGAATCCAACGGCTCTTCCTCGATGGCCACGGTGTGCGGCACTTCGCTTTCGCTGATGGATGCCGGTGTGCCCCTTAAGGCGCATGTGGCGGGCATCGCCATGGGCCTCATCAAGGATGGCAACCGCTTCGCGGTGCTGACCGACATCCTGGGCGACGAAGATCACCTGGGCGACATGGACTTTAAGGTGGCCGGTACGCAAGCAGGTATCACCGCTTTGCAAATGGACATCAAGATTCAAGGCATCACAAAAGAGATCATGCAGGTTGCGCTCGCTCAGGCCAAGGAAGGCCGCATGCACATCCTCGGCCTGATGCAAGAAGCGAGCACCGGCGCGCGCGCTGAAGTCTCTGCTTTTGCCCCGCGTCTCATCACCATCAAGATCAACCCCGAGAAGATCCGCGATGTGATCGGCAAGGGCGGTGCCACCATCCGCGCGCTCACCGAAGAAACGGGCACCACCATCGACATCACCGATGATGGCAATGTCACCATCGCCTCGGTGAATGCTGAAATGGCGGAAGTCGCCAAGAAGCGCATCGAAGCCATCACTGCGGAAGTGGAAGTCGGCCAGGTCTATGAAGGCACTGTGTTGCGCCTGCTGGATTTCGGCGCGATTGTGTCGGTGCTGCCCGGCAAGGACGGCTTGCTGCACATCTCGCAGATCGCCAACGAGCGCATCGAGAAGGTCTCCGATCACCTCAAGGAAGGCCAAGTGGTGCGCGTGAAGGTGCTCGAGACCGATGAAAAAGGCCGCATTCGCCTGAGCATGAAGGCGGTGGCAGCGGACGCCGCCGCCTTCATGCTCAGG
>JBEAUN010000153.1:0-7079 GCA_041161415.1 Pseudomonadota bacterium
GTTGCAGTCATGATTTTTTGCGTGCGGTGAGCAGGATGACTTCGTAGCTGGCGGGCAGGCCCTGGGGCGTGCGGTGGCGCTCGTAGTGTTGGATGACGGTTTGCCAGGCGCGCTTGCCCAAGAGGCCGCGGCGGCGATGATTGCCGACCTCTGCTGCGCCGAGTTGTTTTAATTGCCGAAGCAGCGTGGCGACATCGGGATGCCATGCGGTGAGCAGGTGGGTGGCGAGCGCGATATCTTCAAAGCCTGCTTCGCGAGCGGCTTCGGCCAGGCTTGGGGCTTGGGTGAAGTCGATCACATGTCGGGCGTCATCGATGCTGCCAAAGGCGGCGCGCAATTCGCTTAGCGTGGCTGGGCCAAGCGTGTTGATCAGCAAATGCCCGCTTGGGGTGAGTACGCGGTGAGCTTCCGACAAGGCTTTTTCGAGATGACACCACTGCCACGCGAGGCTTGACCAATACAGCGCGATGCTCGCGTCTTCCAATGGCAGCGATTCGATGTCGCCGCATAGCGCGGGGGCGCCTTTATCGCGGGCCTTTTGCGCCATCGCCGGCGCGAAATCGAGGGCGATGACGGGGGCGCGCAGGTGGCGTGTGATGGCTTCCCCAGTGCCACAGCCGGCATCGAGCCATAGCCCCGGTGATGCGCGGTCGGACAAGTGATAGGCGAGGCGCTCGGCGGCTTGCCGCTGAATGTGCGCGAGTGCGTCGTAGTCGCTCGCGGCGTGGTGAAAGCGTTGCGCCACGCGATGTTTGTTGGGGGCATCGCTCATGGCAGTCGGCTTAAAAAAGTGTGGATGATCTGTGCCAAGGCTTGCGGTTGGCTAACAGGCAGGGCATGGCCGGCATTGGGCAGAGTGAAAAGCGTCGCGTGGGGAAGCGCTGCGGCGAGCCAGTGTCCGGCTTGGCTTGGAATCACGCGATCTTCGCTGCCATGCAGGATGAGGGTAGGCAGTGTCGGCAGCTCGCTCACCGTGTTGCGCAAGTCTGTGTGAGCCAGGATCTCAAGCCCCTTGCCAAGTGAGGTGGTGTCTTCGATGAGGTGCGCCGCAAGCTGCCTGCCAAACGCGCGCGGATTCGGCTCGCCTTGGTTTTGCAGTTGGATGAAATGGCGCAGCAAGGCGCTGGGGTCTTGATGGAAGGCTTGCTTGAAATGGGTGAAATCTTGCGCGCTTGAGGCGTGCGGCCAATCATCGGTTTGCACGAAACAGGGCGTGGTGTTGATGAGAATGAGCGCTTTGAGCGGCACTGTGCGCGCAAGCTGGAGAGCGAGCATGCCGCCTAATGACCAGCCGCACAGCACGGTATCGGCGGGCAGGGCGCTCGCCATTTGCGTGGCCCATTCCTGCAGTGTGCCGCCGCGAGGCAGCGCTTGGGCGCGGGGTGTGGGGCTTGGCAGCGCGCTGATGAGCGGATCAAAAACGCTGGGTGCCATCGCCCAGCCTGGCAGACAAACGAGGCTGTGCGTCATGCCAATTCCAGCAGCGCGGTGGTGAGCTGCTCGAGATGTTCGAAGCGGTGTGCAGCGCTTAATGACACGCGCAGCCTCGCTTGTCCGCTTGGCACCGTGGGCGGGCGGATGGCGGGCACCCACAGGCCTTTTTCATCGAGGGCCTGTTGTAAGGCGAGTGCCGCGCTGTTTTCCCCGACGATGATGGGCTGGATGGGCGTGGGGGAATCCGCGAGTTGATAGGCACTGCCGGAGAGCGCGCTGCGAAAGGCTTCAATCAAGGCGCGCAGATGTGCTCGGCGATCCTCGGCCGCTTCGATCAGCGGCAGGGCGCTTAGCAGGGTGTGGGCCAACAGCGGCGGGGTGGCGGTGGTGAAGATCGCGGTGCGAGCGCGTTGCATGAGATACGCGATCAAGGTGGCGTGCCCGGCGACGAAAGCACCCGACACGCCGGCGGCTTTGCCCAAGGTGCCCATGACGAGCACGCAGTCGGATTTGATGCCGAAATGAGAGAGGCTGCCGCGTCCGCCTTCGCCCAGCACGCCAAAGCCGTGGGCGTCGTCGATCAACAGCAGGGCGCCATGCTTTTCGCATAAGGCCACCATCTGCGGCAGCGGGGCGATGTCGCCATCCATGCTGAAGACGGCATCGGTGGCGACCAGCTTACGCTTCGCGCGGCTCTTTTTGAGCGCGTCTTCCAAGGCATTGAGATCGGCATGCGGGATGCGGATGTGCTCAGCGCGGGATAACAGCGCGCCATCCACCAAACAGGCGTGATTGAGCTTGTCGGAGATGATTACATCATGCCGGCCGACGAGCGCCGGGATGATGCCGATGTTGGCCATGTAGCCGGTGGAAAAAAACAGCGCGGCCGGCAGACGCATGAAGGCCGCGAGCGCCGCCTCCAGTGCCTCATGCGCGATGCTGTGACCGCTGACCAGGTGCGAGGCACCCGCGCCTACACCGTACCGCTCGGCGCCTTCTTGGGCGGCTTGGATGAGCGCTGGGTGGTTGGCGAGACCCAAATAATCGTTGCTGCAAAAAGACAGCAGAGTGCGCCCTTCAACCTCAATGATCGGGCCGCAGGGCGAGGCGACGCTTTTGCGCTGGCGCAGCGAGTCGCTCTCTTTAAGGGCGCGGAGTTGTTGGGCGTAGTGCTCGATCAAGATTTAGACAAAGTAGCGTTCAGCGCATGCAGGGTTTGTTGGCCGAGCCAGTGGCAGGAGGCTTCATCCAGCACATAGGGCGGCATGAAATACACCGTGTTGCCAATCGGCCGCAGCAAGAGAGCGTGTTTAAGCGCTTGGGCGAAAAATTTTTTCGGAAAATGGGTGTCCTGCGTAGCCACATCAAAGGCGAAGATCATGCCGCAGTGGCGGAAGTTTTTCACGGCTTCGTGCTCGGCGAGCGGCTGGCTTGCAGCCAGCAGCCAGTGTGCGCGTTGGCGATTGGCCTCGATCACCTGATCGTCATCAAAGATATCCAGCGTGGCGAGCGCGGCGCGGCAGGCCAGGGGGTTGCCGGTGTAGGAATGCGAATGCAAAAAGCCCCGGGCGGTGGCGTCATCGTAAAAGGCCTGATAAATCTCATCGCGGGTGAGCACCACGGACAGCGGCAGATACCCGCCGCTCAAGCCTCTCGACAGGCAAATGAAATCCGGCCGGGCGAAGCCTTCGGTGGCAAAGAAGCGGCCGGTGCGGCCAAAGCCGACTGCGATTTCATCGGCGATGAGGTGCACGCCGTACTGATCGCACAGCGCGCGGGCGCGGCGTAGATACAGCGGGTGATACATGGCCATTTGATTGGCGCATTGCACCTGCGGCTCGAGGATGAAGGCGGCGGTTTGGCTGTGGTGTTCGGCCAGGTGTTGGGCGAGCAGGTCGGCGGCTTTTGAGGCGGCTTCTTCGGCATCTTGGCCGGGTGCGGGCACCGGGCTTGGCAAGAGATGATGATTGATGAGGAGCGGCGAGTAGGCATCCCTGAAAAGCGGCACATCAGTGACAGCGAGTGCGCCGATGGTCTCGCCGTGATAGCCACCTGAGAGGCTCATGAAGCGGGTCTTTTGCGGCTGAGCAGTGTTGCGCCAGTAATGCAGGCTCATTTTGAGCGCGATCTCGGTGGCCGAGGCGCCGTCGGAGGCGTAAAAGGCGTGGCCCAGGGGCTCGCCGTACGCAGATTCTGTGCGCGCTGAGAGCCGCTCTGAGAGAGCGACCACCGGCTCATGGGTGAAGCCCGCTAGCATCACGTGCTCGATTTTCTCAAGTTGATCGCGGATGGCGCCGTTGATTCGTTCATTGGCATGGCCGAATAAATTCACCCACCACGAGCTGATGGCATCCAGATATCGATTACCCGCGGTGTCATACAGCCAAGGCCCCTCGCCGCGCGCGATCGGCACCAGCGGCAGCGTGAGGTGCGCTTTCATCTGGGTGCAGGGGTGCCACACCGCGTTAAGGCTGCGATCGAGGAGCGTGGGGGGCGTCATGATGATGTCATTGAGCGGCATTAAGCGCGAATCGCGGGTCGTGCGAGGGCGCGGGCAGCGGCTCGGTATCGAAGGCGATATCGCCACCGACAAAGGGCGTGTCCTGGGGCTTGATGTGCTTGAAGTCAAACAGCGCGGCATCGGCCAGATGCGAGGGCACGACATTTTGCAAAGCGCGGAACATGGTCTCGATGCGGCCGGGAAATTTTTTGTCCCATTCATTCATCATGTCCTTGATCACCTGGCGCTGCAGATTGGGCTGCGAGCCGCAGAGATTGCAGGGGATGATGGGGAATTGCTGCTGCTTGGCAAAGCGGATGAGATCGGCTTCGCGGGCATAGGCGAGCGGGCGGATGACGATGTGGCGGCCATCGTCGCTCACCAGCTTGGGGGGCATGCCCTTGAGCTTGCCGCCATAGAACATGTTGAGGAACAGCGTTTCGAGGATGTCATCGCGATGATGGCCGAGCGCGATTTTGGTGCATTTCAATTCGCTCGCCACGCGGTAAATGATGCCGCGCCGCAGTCGCGAGCACAGCCCGCAGGTGGTCTTGCCTTCGGGCACCACGTTTTTCACCACGCTGTAGGTGTCTTGCGTTTCGATGTGGAACGGCACGCCCAGCGCAGTGAGATATTGGGGCAGCACATGATCGGGAAAGCCCGGCTGCTTTTGATCGAGATTGAAGGCGATCAGCTCGAATTTCACTGGCGCGATTTTTTGCAGCTGCATGAGGAGCTCGAGCATCGCGTAGCTGTCTTTGCCACCGGACAGGCAGACCATCACCCGATCGCCCTCTTCGATCATGCCGTAATCGGCAATCGCCGCGCCCATTGCATGACGCAGACGTTTGACGAGTTTATTCGCTTCATAGCGGGCTTTTTCTTCGGCACGCGAGGTGGCCGGGGATGTTTGATCGGAAGCGGCTTGCATGGGGCGTTGAGTCGTGGCAGTGAGGGGCGTTGCGCGGTGGGTGCGTCGCGGGATTTTACACCGGCGGCTTGCTGCCGGTGGCGCGGGGTGATGAATGTGGTTTGCGGCCCGCATCGTGGTGCACGTGCATTGATGCAGGGTGTTGGAGCTTCGTATTTGCAAGCACTTCTAAAGCCCTTGGTTTTGTTGAAAAGTTACTTGCGTATGGCGTTTCATGCGCGTTGGAGGCCGGGTTTTTGTGCGATGCAAGGTGCTTGTGCCCTGGTCAATTGAGCGGGTTTTGCTGGTAATCTGCGCACCAATGCTTGTTGTAGGTGCCTGACGGTGCAAGGCCGGCGTGCGGTGAAGCAGTGTTGTTAAAACAACAATCAAGTATCTGGAGGAGAGCATGAACTCGAATGCCTTCGAGGTGGTGGGTCAATTGGGCCCCAGCCTGGATCAGTACGGCAGTGACAATCCCACCAAGGACAACTTCGTTTCCTTTGAGCAGGTCAAGGCGGCGATTAATAACGCCGAACAGCTGGGGCTGACCCCAGATCAGGTCGCCGCCCTGCAGAGCTTGTCCGACGATCCTTACGCTCAAGGGTTGCTGGATGCATCCGACGGATTGAAGGACAATAATTTCTCCCATAGCAATGCAAGCGGTTTCAACCTGGTGGTGGCTGCCGGGCTGGAAGCGAAGACAGTACTCGCTCAAGTTGCTGCGCAGGTGGATGCTAATGCAGATGGCACGGTGCTTCCCGACGAACTCACCGCAGCGTTGGCGGCCGGCTTCAAGGGTCAGACAGTGCAGCAGGACCGCGTTTTGCGCACGCTGGGCGCCTCGCTCGACCCGCAGGCCCTCGCCAAGAGTTACCCGCTTTTTTATTTGATGGATGCAGCCGACGGCACGCAAGATGCCGCGATCAACTTGGCTGGACTTGAGACTCTCTCGTCTTTTGCGGCCTCTTTGGCTCAGCTTGCCAGTGCAGCCCCTGCTGGTGAAGCGGCAACGCAGCCACCAGTGGGAAGCAAGCAGCCTGACCAATCGGGAGGGCAATCCAATGCGCAGGCTGAGAGTGAGCCGAATGCGCAATCGAACGCGCAGAGCGAATCACAGCAAACCACGGTGCAACAGCCTGCAGTTGCTGCCGGTAACCCGCTTCTGAATGCGGCGCAGGTGTTGTTGAGTGATGCGTCAGAGTTGGATATCGCCTACAAAGAACACGCCCCGAATGCAATGGGCATCCGGGATGAGCTGATTGCTTGGCAGGATGTTACGTCCCGAATTAGTGTTCTGCCGGACGGGGCAGCTCTTAAAACGGCGCTGCAGCAGATTGATGTCGGCACCTATCACGCGCTGTCCAGTAGTGATGGTTTTGTGCACATTGCCGACTTGCAGGCTTTTGTTGCTCAGCAAATAGCCTCGGCGGGTGGTGCTGCCACCACGCAGCCTGCGTCTGCCGCTGCCGCGGCGAGCCCGCTGGCTTCGCACTATCTGCCCGACATCGGGGAACATGACTACAACAACCAAGGCGCTACTGTCGCTCAAATGCTGGGCGGTAGCGCCAGCGATGCCGACGCGGGCACCACTATCGGTGTGGCGGTGACTGGCAGCAATGGGTCGAGAGGCGCTTGGCAGTACTCGACCGATGGTGGCCAAACCTGGCTCGCAATAAGTGCGGTGAGTGACCAGCAAGCGCTGCTGCTCGCCCCCACCGACAGGGTTCGCTTCCAGCCCGATGGAACGAGTGGTACGGAGGCCTCGCTCACGTATCGCGCATGGGATCAAAGCAGCGGACAATCGGGGCAGAAAGCCGACACCAGTGTGAATGGTGGCAGTACTGCATTTAGCGTGGCCAAGGATACGGCTGGGGTGCGTGTGAAGGATCAGAACGACGCACCGGTGTTAGGGCCAACGCCAACGCCAACGCCTACGCCAACGCCTACGCCAACGCCTACGCCAACGCCAACGCCTACGCCTACGCCTACGCCAACGCCAACGCCAACGCCAACGCCAACGCCAACGCCAACGCCAACGCCAACGCCAACGCCTACGCCTACGCCTACGCCTACGCCAACGCCAACGCCAACGCCAACGCCAACGCCTACGCCAACGCCTACGCCAACGCCAACGCCTACGCCTACGCCAACGCCAACGCCAACGCCAACGCCAACGCCAACACCTACGCCTACGCCAATCCCCGCCCCAACCTTGCGCTTGGATGACAAGGT
>JBEAUN010000171.1:0-5555 GCA_041161415.1 Pseudomonadota bacterium
AGAGCGCCTTGATATGAGGGTTGTGCTGTATTGAGGGCACAGCGGCCATGTAAAGCACGGCACGGATTCTTGCGCGGCCTGCCTTGGACAGGTGGGCTTTGCCGCGGACAGATGAGCCGGACTGATGTTCGACGGGCACCACTCCCAAGTAAGGGGCAAGCTGTTCGGTTGTTGCCCACTTGCGGGCCTACGCCAGGAATGCTCAACAGCGGCTCGACCCCGCAGTGACCGTCATTCCCGCGCAGGCGGGAATCCAGCGTCGTTGCATTCTGGATTCCCGCCTGCGCGGGAATGACGGGTGAGCCCCGTAGGGTGGGTGGCTTTGCCACCCACGCGTTATTGCGCGTAGCCACCCACGCGTGGAGCACAACTTACCCACCCTAAGCATCCCCCAACGAAGAGGCTGGCGCCACATTTCCCGTGCGGCTTGACGCATCCGCCATACACCCCCGAGAATCAGGGCACGACCCAACAAGTGCTCCCCATGCCGGCCTATCGCTATCAAGCAGTCGACAATTCAGGCAAGCGCGAAACAGGCCTGCTTCAGGCCGAGACCCGCCGACTTGCCCGGGAAACCCTGCGCGAGCGGGGGATCATCGTGCTTGAGCTGGAGGCCGTGGAGAGCGATGCGCCCGGAGGGGGCAAACCGCTTAAAGCCCGTGGGCGCTTGTCGGCTGCGCGCCTGGGGCTGCTGCTGGGCCAGCTGGGCTCGATCATGCGCGCCGGGGTGCCGATCGAGCGGGCACTGGAGGCCTGCGGCCAATCGGTCACCGGCGAGCGCGAAAAAGAAGTGCTGGCGGCGCTCAGAAGCGATGTGCTGGCCGGCTTTCCGCTCTCTGAGGCCATGCGCCGGCAGCGGCGCATTTTCGACCCCTTCTGCGTGGCGGTGGTGCGTGCCGGTGAGCGTTCCGGCCTGATTGATCAGGTGATCGAGCGGCTGGCCGACCACCTCGAGCGCCGCCATGCCATCAGCCAAAAAATCAAACTCGCGCTGATCTACCCCGCGCTTTTGGTGGGCGTGTCACTCATCATCATCATCGGGCTGATGCAATTTGTGATTCCCCAAGTGGCCGCGGTCTTTGCACACAACAAGCAAGGCTTGCCCGCGCTCACCCGCGCGCTGCTCAATACCGCCGATTTCCTGCGCGCAAGCTGGCTGTGGCTGTTTGTGGTGCTGCTGGCCGCTGCTGTGTGGCTCAAGCTTTTCTGGGCGCGAATGAGCGGGCTGCGTAGCCGCTGGCAGGCTTTCTTGGGCCGGGTGCCGGTGCTGGGCGCCATCTTGCATGACAGTGATGTCGCCCGCGTGGTGTCCACGCTGGGGCTGTTGACCGGCAGCGGCGTGCCGCTGGTGTCGGCGCTCTCGGCCTCCACCGATGTGGCTGGGCTTGAGGCCATCCGCAAGGGGTTTCGCGAAGTGGGCGAAGCCGTCGAGCAGGGCGCTTCGCTCGGCCGCGCCATGACAGACGCGCAATGTTTCCCGCCGCTGGTGCCGCTGTTGGCGGGCAGCGGCGAAGAATCCGGCCGCCTGCCCGAAATGCTCGATGAAGCCGCCCGGCGGCTCTCCAGTAGTGTCGAAGTGCGCATCGATGCGATGGTGCGCTTATTCGAGCCGGCGGTGGTGCTCTTCATGGGCGGCGCAGTGCTATTGATCGTGCTGGCGGTGTTGCTGCCGATTTTTGAAATGAATCAACTGGTGAAGTGATGATGAAACGACACGCGCAAGGCTTTACGCTGATCGAGATTCTGGTGGTGATGGTGATCATCGCGGTGCTGGCTGCGCTGATCGTGCCGCGGGTGGTCAATCGCGCGGATGATGCGCGCGTCACCGCGGCCCGCGCGGATATCGCCACCTTGATGCAGGCCATGAAGCTCTATCGGCTGGACAACATGGCCTACCCCTCTGCCGAGCAGGGCTTGCGGGCGCTGATTGAAAAACCCAGCGCCGAGCCGATGCCGCGCAACTGGAAGCGCGGCGGCTACCTTGAGCGCTTGCCCAATGACCCCTGGGGCCATCCTTATCAATACGCCAACCCTGGCGCACACGGCGAGATCGATGTCTTCTCGCTGGGCGCAGACAGCAAGCTTGGTGGCGAAGGCAATGACGCTGACATCGGCTCCTGGACGCTTTAAGCAAGCCGCCGGTTTCACGCTGGTTGAGATCCTGGTGGTGATGGTGATCATCGCCTTGGGCTCTGCGCTGATGTCTTTGTCTTTGGGTGACACATCCGATTCGCGGCTGCGCGCCAATGCGCGTGCGCTTGGCACATTTTTTAATCGCGTGGCCGATGAAGCCGCGGTGCGCGGCCACACTTTGCGCGTCACGGCCGCCGAAGGCGGGCTGAAACTTGAAGACCTCAACCTGTCGCCCAATGCCAAAGATGCCGCCCCTGCCAACCCCACATTGCCGGAGTTGTCTGCGCGGGTAGTGAAACTTGCCATCAATGGCACCGCCATGCCGCTGGAGACGCCGATTCTGTTTCCGCCTGGCGGGGGCGGCAGTTTCACCCTGACGCTCGAGCTGGAAGGCGAGCGTTTCGAGGTGAGCCGAGACAGCCTGAGCCGGCTTTCAGTGCGGCAGGCAGATTCATGAAAGCACGCGGCTTCACCCTGCTCGAAGTGCTGGTGGCGCTGGCCATCATCGGCATCGCGCTCACCGCGCTGATCAAGGTGATCGGCCAATCCGCTGACACCAGCACGGCTGTCGAGCAACGTATCCGCGCCCGCTGGGTGGCGCAAAACCACATCGCGCTGGCCCGCGCCACGCAGGCTTTTCCCGATCTGGGCGAAACGCTGGGCCAGGCCACCCTGAATGGCGCCACCTTCAACTGGCGCCAGCGGGTCAGTGAGACGCCCAACCGCAATTTCCGCAAGCTTGAAATCAGCGTGTCATTCAATGGCGACGTGCTGAGCGAATTTTCGGCTGTGCTGAGGAGGCCGATTTGAAGACCCGCGCCGCTGGCTTCACGCTCATTGAGGTGCTGGTCGCCATCGCCTTGGTGGCGGCTTCCGTCACCTTGTCTTATCGCGCCTTGGCAGCAGTGATCAGCGGCAGCGAGCAATTGGGCGCGCGCATCGAGGTGGGGCGTGATCTTGACCGGCTGTTCGAGCGCATGGAGCGCGATTGCCTGCACCATCTCCCCAACCCCGTACGGGGCGCATGGATGATGGGCAACAACCAGAAAGGCCGCGCCTTTTTTTCGCTCACCACCTCAAGAAGCGATGAACAAGGCGCGTATCGCAGCCAGCTGGTCGAATACCGCCATGAGGGCGATGCGCTGTATCTTGTCTCCCGCGACGACCCTGAATTAGTGGGTGAAAAACCGCCGCGACGCGAGCTGCTGTTTCAAGGGGTCGAGCGTTTTGAAGTGCAATTCATGGATATCTCACACGCCTGGATCGCGGATTGGGAGGATGGCATCGAGGCCTATCCGCTGGCGATCAAGGTGAGCCTGCGCGCTGGCAATCAGGATGCCGAGCGCATTTTCGTGGTGCGACCACAGCGGCTGCGCAGATGAGCGCCCACGCCCACCCAGATCGAGGCGCCGCCCTCATCCCCGCGCTGGTGGTGGTGGCGATCACCAGCGTGCTGGCGACGGCGATTTCTACCCGAATCGACTCGGGCATCCAGCACATGATCTACCGCCGCGATGAAATCGCTGCGAGCCTTCTGGCGCGCGCCGCGATCGATTATTCCGCGAGCGTGCTGTTCGATGACGCAGCGGCCACCGGCGAGATCGACACCCTGCAGGAAATCTGGGCCACCCATGTCGGTGTCTTACCCGTCGACGGCGGCCAACTGGCGGGCGAAATCCGTGATGCCCAAGGGCTTTTTAATCTGAATAATCTGCTCGATGGCGATGGCATGCCGAGCCCCGAAGACATCAAGGCATTCAATCAGCTCGCCAAGCTGGTGGGCATGAGCCCGGGCCTGGGCGAGACCTTGGCCGAGCTTATGAAACGCACTGAAAAAACGCCCGCCCGGCGGCTGGTGCATGTGGATGAGCTCACCCAGCTTGCCAATCTGCCCGCTGCCCAGATCAACACCCTGCGTGCTTTCATCACGGCCTTGCCGCGCGGGGCGGAACGCAGCAAAATCAATCTCAATACTGCAAAGCCTGAGGTCATTGCCGCCTACCTGCCCGGCGTGGGGGTGGCGGCGGTCATGGCCGCTTTGGGCGACAATGCGTCGCGCAAGGAATTCAAATCGATCAGCGAGTTTCCTCAACAGCGGCCGGACATGTTTAATTTCTTCTCCGTCAAAAGCGATTATTTCTTGACCCAGGGCCTGGCCACGCAAGGCCGCGCGCGCCTCATCACCGAGTGCTTGCTCCATCGCCAGGCAAATCGCTGGCCGGTGCCGGTGTTCATCAGGATGTCATCATCATGACCAAACTTATCTGGCTGCCCGAATCCCCTGAGGATGACAGTCTTGTGACCCCGTGCCTCGCCGCCCATGCCGGGCACTGGTCTTCCGCGCCGCTGCCAGCCTTGGGCGAGCCCGCGATTGCGGTGGTGCCGGCGAGCCTATACCAATGGCATGTGATCTCGCTGCCCAAATTGCCACGCGGCAAATGGCAGGCCGCGGCAGCCTCGATCATCGAGCCCAGATTGCTCGATGAGATGGAGCGCATGGTGTTTCATGTCGAGCCCCGCGCCAGCGACGGCACACACGCCGTGGCGGTGTTCGATCGCGAGTGGGTGTCCCGCGCGCAGGATTGGTTGGGCAGAAAAGGCCTGGCACCTCAGCGCTGGGTGCCCGAAACCAGCCTGCTGCCCGCAGGCGAGGGCCGCTGGGTGCTCTATCAGCGGCGTGGCGAATGGGTGCTGGCCCGCTCGCGCTTTGAGCATTGTGTGCTGGATGTGAGCAGCGACAGCAGCGCCCCGCTGATGATGCGCGCCGCCCTGGATGCCCACGGCATGCCGGTGACTTGCATGGTCGCCTCACTCGCCGAGCCGCCGCAGCTCGCCGAGCGCTATCAGCCTGAAGTGCCGCTGTGGCTTGCCACCCTGGGCCTGCGCGCCACGGTGGCGCCAGGCACCGAATGGCTGGTGACCCCCTCGCCGCGAGAGGCGAATTTTTCGCCGTCGGGCAGCACCCGTCGGCAATTTCATCTGCCTGAATTAGGCCGCTGGAAAAAGCCCGCGCTGTTGGCGGGCCTGTTGCTTGGGCTGCATGGCGCCGGGCTGGCTGCGCAATATCTGCAATGGCGAAGCGAAGCGCAGGGGCTTCAACAATCCATCCGCGAAACCACGACCGCACTCGAGCGCGAATCCACAGGCAGCCGCGAGCCGGCATCCCACGTGGCGCTGGCCACGTTGATGAATAAGCTCCCCGCCCTCTCCCTCACGCCGCCCAATATCACCCGGCTGGAATTCGATGGCAGCCAGCTGATCGTGGAGCTCGACCCGAAACGCGTGAAACCCGATGAGCTCGCGCCACGCATCCGCGAGGCGGGCGGCACGCTGATCACCCCCCCAACAGGCGCCGCGGTGGTGCGTTTCACCCTGGCCGCCGGAGGTCGCTCATGAGCCTTGAAAAAGCCTGGACACTGCGC
>JBEAUN010000195.1:0-3322 GCA_041161415.1 Pseudomonadota bacterium
CCGCGATCGGGGTGGGGCTCGCCGCGGGCGGGCTGGGTGCTTTTGCCGGCACGCGTGTGATCGAAAAACTCGGCGATAAAGTCTTGCGCGCGGTGGGTATCAAGGGCTGGCTGCGTCGGCGCGAAGCCGCGGCAGACAAGACAGCGCTGGCGCATGACTTGACGCGCTGGCATCACAAGCTGGGCTTGGGGTTCCCTGAGCGTGGCGCCGCCGAGCGATTGCTCAACCACCCCGATGCCGGCTATCTGGCGAATTTCCTGCGTCGCATTTCAAACAGCAAACCCAGCCAGGATCAGCTGCAGCAGCTTCGTGCAGTATTTTCCGAGATGCAATCAGGCGGGGGCGAATTCATGGAAGAAGTGCTGAGCCAAACCAAAGCAGCCGCAGATGACCGCAAGGAAGGCCTCAAGGCCGGCCTGCGCAATTTGTCTGCCACTGCGGCGACTTTTCGTTATCTGCGCACCGGCGAGCGCGACGGCTCGACCTCATCCGGCAGCACCGCGCGCTTGATCAGCGCGATGGCCTCATCGCCGGTCTCGCACCAAGCCTCCCGGGCTGCCTCCTCTGCCAGCGATAGCTACTTCGACCTCGCGGTCCCGCCTAGTGACTTGGTGCTGCCAAGCCAGACGCAAGAGGAAACGCTCGACTACGAAAGCTTTATGAAGAAGCAGCAGTAAAAAGGGTGGGCGCTGGCTAAGCGCACTCCCATGGGGCAGGATGCCCTTACCTGAGGAGGCCGTCGGGGTGTAGGCCGCAGTGCCAACCCCAGCCCCGGCGGCCTGCCCACCCACAGGAATTTCTGCAGCGCGATGTGTGAAAGCGGTTTATTGTGTCGGCTTTTTTGCCGATCATCATGACCGCTGTGAATGATTCTGCGCTGGTGTGGTTCCGCCGCGATCTGCGTGATTTTGATCACGCTGCGTTGAGTGAAGCGCTGTCCACGCACACCCGCGTGTTCTGCGCTTTCGTGTTTGATACCGAGATCCTCGATGCGCTGCCGGATCGCGCTGATCGACGGGTGGAATTCATCTGGCATGCCCTGGTCGAGCTCGATGCCGCGCTGCCCGGCGGGCTGATCGTGCGCCATGGCCGCGCGCGCGAGGTGATTCCTGCACTGGCCCAAACACTCGGCGTGTCGGCGGTGTATGCCAATCATGATTACGAGCCTGATGCCATCGCGCGTGATGCCGCCGTCGCCGCTGCGTTGCAAGCATCGGGATGCGCGTTTCATACCTTCAAAGACCAGGTCATCTTCGAGCGCGATGAAGTGCTCACCCAATCGGGGCAGCCTTTTTCGGTTTTCACGCCGTATAAAAACGCGTGGCTTAAAAAGCTGGCACCCCACCATCTGGCGGCTCACCCGGTGCGAGCGTTCGCCGCGCGGCTGACACCCAAGCCTGCCGGCGAGCGCGTGCCAAGCCTTGAGGACATCGGCTTTGCGCCCACCGATCTTGCGCGCTTGAAGCTGCCCTGCGGCATGTCCGGCGCGCGCAGTCTGCTGGAAGATTTTCTTGGCCGCATCGAACGCTATAAAACCAGCCGCGATTTCCCTGCCATCAAGGGGCCCTCTTATCTCTCGCCCCACCTGCGCTTTGGCACAATCTCGATTCGCACCCTGGCAAGCCACGCACACGCCAACCCAAGCCAGGGCGCGCAAAGCTGGCTCTCCGAGCTCATCTGGCGGGATTTTTATCACATGATTCTCGCCCAGCATCCGCGTGTGGTGCAGCAGTCCTTTCGTGCTGACTATGACGCCATCATCTGGGATGAGGCCCCGGATTTATTCGCCGCCTGGTGCGAAGGCAAGACCGGCTACCCGCTGGTGGATGCCGCCATGCGCCAACTTAATAGCTCGGGCTATATGCACAACCGGCTGCGCATGGTGGTGGCGTCGTTTCTGACCAAAGATCTGGGTATCGACTGGCGCCAGGGCGAGCGTTATTTCGCTGCGAAATTGCTCGACTATGATCTGGCTGCCAACAATGGCGGCTGGCAATGGGCGGCCTCCACCGGCTGCGATGCCCAGCCCTATTTCCGCATTTTCAACCCGGTGACCCAATCGGAAAAATTCGACCCTGAGGGCAAATTCATCCGCCGCTATCTGCCCGAGCTCGCCCGTGTGCCGGATAAATATCTCCATGCGCCCTGGCTGCTGCCGCCTATCGAGCAGCAAGACCGCAACAGGGTGATCGGGCGCGATTATCCCGCGCCGATTGTCGATCATGCAGAAGCGCGGGCGCGCACCCTGGCGCGGTTTGCAGCGGTGCGGGAGGGGCAGGTCAGTGGGTGAGCATTTCGCGAAGATATGATACTTTCATAGCGCTGCAGCCCCAGAATGCCCACCCAAGCGGAGGAGATCTTCATGTTTGCTCAACTGGTGCCTGTTAACAAAGACGTCCACGCCACAAAGAAAATCCGCCCGATCGACAGCTTCTCGTTCGCGGCGAGCTTTCATCTGGCGTCGGTGATGATTCCCGAATTCGGCCGTGCGTCAGCCTCTTATCCGATCGTCTTTCTCGAAGACAAAGAGCAGGATGCCTTCCGCCCGGTGGCGATGATGGGCGTGGAAGAAGGCGCCAATCTTTTTGTTGATGATGCGGGCAAATGGAAGAGCGGCTACATCCCGGCGATCATTCGTCGCTATCCGTTTTCGCTCATCCGCACTGAAACGCCTGATCAGTTTCTGGTCGGCATTGATGGCGACAGCGCCTTGCTGAGTGACTCCGAAGGCGCGGCGCTCTTCAAGGAAGACGGCAATCCTTCCGAGCTTCTCGAAGGCGCCAAGCAGTTTCTCGGTGAGCTCAATCAAATGGAGCTCTTCACCACGGAGTTCGCCAAATTCCTCGCCCAGCACAACATGCTCACCCCGCTCAACCTGCAAGTGCAGGAAGCCTCCGGCGTGCGCAATATCTCGGGCGCTTATGTGGTCAATGAAGAGCGGCTGAACAACCTCTCGGATGAAACCTTCGCGGAATTCCGCAAGAAGGGCTATCTGCCGGCGATCTACGCCCACCTGGTGTCGCTCGGGCAAATCGATCGGCTGTTGATGATGAAAGCCGAGCGCCTCCAGGCCGAGCAGCCAGCGAAATCCTCTTCCAAGAAGAAAGCCACCGCAGAGAACTGATCGCGCGGGGTAGAAAGCGGCCGTCGTACCGCTTGGGAAATCCGGTAGATACCGTCTCTCCCGTCACCCTTCATGGGCATAACAAGGCGCATAGGGTTGTCGGGTTTTGAGTACGCCGAAGCAAGGTGGGCGAGTTTTTGCTTTGCCTCGAGCGAGCAATCGTTGGTAGAGCGCCTTGATGTGAGGGTTGTGCTGTAT
>JBEAUN010000219.1:0-4595 GCA_041161415.1 Pseudomonadota bacterium
ACACGGCAGTTCTCGCCCTCTCCCGCCTGTCGAGCTTTCACGCTGACCGCGACACCCCGGACCCCGACTTGGCCCCGGCTGCCTTGAAACCGCACCTGCCCGTGGCTGGCAAAAACAACGCCATCGAGCCCGCCAAAACAAGCGCAATCGGCAAAGTCATGCGAATCGAAGCCCACGCGCGCCGCGGCCGATATGAAAGCCGTACACTGATCGTCGAAGCCCGACTCACCGGGCAGCGGGAGCAGCCGCTTTGGGTGTATGAATGGCTTTGGCTGGAGGCAGGAGATGTGCCCCGTTTTTAGCGAATGGGCGGTTGGCTGGCGATGCGCGAGCGCGCAGAAGGCCCGGGCTTGGGCAGATCGAAAATTTGCCGCACAATGTGGCCCACACCGGGCCTGATTTGACGGCCCCGCGAGGCCGATGTAACGCACACGCACTCGTGAGAAACCCTTTCCCTCCTCACACCGGAGCCCACAGCATGTCCGCCCCCTCATCCCCCGCAGAGGTGCTCTTTGAAGCTGACGCCGCGCTCATCACCCTGCCTGCGGTGGACCACTACGCCGGCAGCGAAAAGCTAATCACCAAGGCCCTCCAACGCCAGGCCACGCTGGGCCCGGTGTTTGATATCACCACTGACTGCGAAGATGGCGCCAGCGCTGGCGCGGAATCCGAGCATGCCCTGATGTGCGCTGGCATGGTCATGTCTTCAGCCAATGTCCACAACCGCGTCGGCGCGCGCATTCATGACATCACCCACCCGCACTGGCAGCACGACGTCGAGATTTTGGTGAGCCATGCCGGGAGCAGGCTTGCCTTCCTCACGCTGCCCAAACCCCGCAGCGCGGCGGATGTCGCTATTCAGATGAGCTTCATCCGAGATTGCGAGCTGCGCGCCGGCCTAACCCGCCAAATCCCGGTGCATGTGCTGATCGAAACCTTCGGCGCCTTGCACGAGGTGTGGCAAATCGCCGCCTTGGCGGGGGTGGAGTCGCTCGATTTCGGGCTGATGGATTTTGTCAGCGCGCATCAAGGCGCGATTCCTTCCCGGGCGATGCAAAGCCCCGGGCAATTCGAGCACCCTTTGATTCGCCGCGCCAAATGCGAAATCGCCCATGCCGCAATCGCGCATGGCCGGGTGGCCTCGCATAATGTCACGACGGAATTGCAAGACACTGCGGTGGTGTATGAAGACGCACGCCGCGCGCGGGAAGAATTCGGCTACACCCGCATGTGGAGCATCCACCCCAATCAGATCGAGCCTATCTTGCACGCCATGCGGCCCGCGCTCGATGAGGTGGACACCGCCTGCGAAATTTTGCTGGCGGCAGAAAAAAACGCCTGGGGGCCGATACGCCACGAAGGCCGCTTACATGACCGCGCCTCGTATCGGTTTTACTGGACACTCCTGCGCCGCGCCGCCGCCACCGGCCACACACTGCCGGCAGACATCCGCGGTTGGCTCGGCTAAGGCCCCCGCGTTAGGCCTCCAGCGCCCCGCCGCCTTTTTTCATCGCCAGCCCCTCTTCGGCGCGCTTGCGGCGCACTTCCTTGGGGTCGGCGATCAAGGGGCGGTAAATTTCCACCCGATCGCCGGTGCGCAACACGGCGTCGGGCTTCACCAGCTTGCCGAAGACGCCGACTTTATTTTTGGCGAAATCAATTTCCGGATGCTTTTGCAATAGGCCCGAAGCATCCAGCGCCTGCTGCACCGTGGTGCCCTCGGGCAAGCGCAGTTCGACTAGCTCTTGCCGTCCGGTTAGTGCGTAGGCCACTTGTATGTCAATGGAATGTGGCGTGTCAGCCATGTTGATACACCTGTGCGGCGCGTTTCACGAAGGATTCCACGAAGGTATTCGCGATATGCGAGAAAACCGGCCCCACCACCTTTTCGATAAGCTTGCTGGAAAATTCATAATGCAGCCGAAAATCCACCTTGCAGGCGGTGGGCCCCAGTGGGGTAAAACTCCAGTCGCCATCGAGTTGCTTGAAGGGCCCGTCGACCAGCTTGATGCGCATATGGCGGGGGTGTTCCTTCGCGTTTTCGGTGGTGAAATTCGATTTGATGCCGTGGTAGTTGATATCCAACCGGGCGCGGGTGAGCGTGTCGTTGCGGTCGATCACATGACCGCCACCGCACCAGGGTAGAAAGAGAGGATAATCCTCAACGCGATCCACCAGCTCGAACATCTGCGCCGGTGAAAACTCGATGAGCACTTGTTTTTTAACCTCTGCCATGCCCGCGCACCCCTGTGCCCCCTTTTGTTAAACTCGCGCATTTTATCGCAAACACGCCCCCGCCTCGCTCATGAGCATCGCAGACAATAAAAAAGCCTTTCACGATTACTTCATCGAAGACCGCTTCGAAGCCGGCTTGGTGCTGGAGGGCTGGGAGGTCAAGGCCATTCGCGCCGGGCGAGTTCAGATCAAAGAGGCCTACATCATCTTGCGCAATGCCGAGGTGTTCATCGTCGGCATGCACATCAGCCCCTTGCTATCCGCCTCCACCCACATCGTGCCCGATGCCACGCGCACCCGGAAGCTGCTGCTCAATGCCGCGGAAATCAACAAGCTGATCGGCAAGGTCGAGCGTGCTGGCTACACCCTGGTGCCGCTGGATTTGCACTACAGCAAGGGCCGCGTCAAAGCCAATATCGGCCTTGCCAAAGGCAAGAAGCTGCATGACAAACGCGAGACTGAAAAACAGCGCGACTGGGAGCGGGAAAAGCAGCGCATCATGCGGGAGAAGCGATAGGGCGGGGACCCCCACCCCTCACGTACCCTGGCCTACGGGATTTGCCGAATCTCGAGCGTCTTTTGCTCGATGTCCGAAAGATCATCCATCGAGAGCTGCAGAATATCCATCGCGCTCTCGCGCAACTCATCGTCGATGATCGCGTTGTGCACATTGGGCGGCTTGGTGGCCTGCACCATGTAACGGCCCAAAATCACCGCCGCGGCGGTGTTGATATACGGCGGCGACATGGGCGCAAGCAGGAGGTGCGATTGCTTCACCGTGTCTTCCACCGGCTTGGGCAGCCCCAAGCGCTCCATGATTGACACCGACAGCCCATAGACATCGAATTCATAATTGCCCGCCCGGGTATAAACCCCCATCTCAGGCACATCCGACTCATCGGCCAAAAGGCTCATCACGAACACTTCGCCAAGGTAAGTCATGATGGTCGGCAAAAAAGGCCCGCCGATATCAAAGGGCGCTTCGCAATAGCAGCCCCAGTGGCGTGACAAGCGGCCTGCCACCAGCGCCTCGTTCCAGGTGGCTCGAGCGAAATCATTGGCTTGGGTGATGCGGCCGATGGATTTATTGATCAGGAAATCGAGCGCGATCTGCTGGCCGGTGGTGAGCCCAAAGCGCATCAGGCATTCGCTGGCAGTGCAGACATAGGTATCGGAGTTGCCGCCATAGACCACTGAATTGGCGACTTTGACCATACGCGCCAGCAAAAAAGGCTCGTTTTCCGCAGCACGAATCAGCTGTTCAAAGAGCGCGTCATCATCGCGACACAGCTGCAAGGCCTCGAGCTCGGTGCTGAAGGTCTGGATTTTGACCGCACCGAGCTCCTTATGGACGGTTGCTTCGTCAAGCACGCTCATCCGTGGCATCTCCGGGAGAAGGTCTAGTGTCTTTTATCACCGTTTTACACTTTGAAGTCAAGCGGCGCCCCCCGTTCGGGTTCAAGTTTTTCGCTGAAAACTAAATATGCCATTGGCACACCCCACTTCCACCTCATCCCCCGCCGCAAAGCGCCCCTCAAGAATCAGCTTGGCCAGCGGGTTTTCGATGGCTTGCTGAATCGCCCGTTTCAAAGGCCGCGCCCCATACACCGGGTCAAATCCCGCTTTGGCGATCTCGGCCGCCGCCTCGTCGCTCAGCACCAAGCGAATATCCATGCGGCTTAACCGCTTGGCGAGCTGCTCGAATTGGATACGGGCAATCGACGCAATGTGTTTATCGGACAGCGCATGAAACACCACCGGCTCGTCGATACGATTGATGAACTCCGGCCGGAAGAAGGTCTTCACCTCCGAGAGCACCGCCAATTTCACCAGCGCGTACTCATCCCCCGCCATCTGCTGAATCATCTGGCTGCCCAAGTTACTGGTCATCACGATCACGGTGTTACGGAAATCCACCGTACGCCCTTGTCCGTCGGTGAGCCGCCCGTCGTCCAGCACTTGCAGCAGCACATTGAAAACATCCGGGTGGGCCTTTTCCACTTCATCAAGCAGCACCACGCTGTAGGGCTTGCGGCGCACCGCTTCGGTGAGATAGCCGCCCTCTTCATAACCCACATACCCGGGCGGCGCGCCGATGAGCCGGGCCACCGAGTGCTTCTCCATGAATTCGCTCATGTCGATGCGAATGAGGTGATCTTCCGCATCAAACAAAAACCCCGCCAGCGCTTTGCAAAGCTCGGTCTTGCCCACGCCGGTGGGGCCAAGAAACAAAAACGAGCCATAGGGCCGATTCGGGTCAGAAAGCCCCGCGCGCGAGCGGCGAATCGCATCGCTCACCAGCCGCACCGCCTCATCCTGCCCCACCACCCGCTCGTGGAGCTTGTCTTCCATGTGCAGCA
>JBEAUN010000233.1:0-5780 GCA_041161415.1 Pseudomonadota bacterium
CCATGGATAGCTTCGTGCTCGCCCGCTACGGGGCATTGGTCAAGCCTGCGATCTGGGTGCCGCCGGCGCCCGAGGCCCGTGCGCTGCAAGCCCTGCTGGCCCGTCGCGACGCCATCGCCCAAGATCTGCAGCGGGAATTGAACCGCCAAGAAAAGGCTGAGGTCGCCAAGGCGCCAGCTTTGGTTCAAGACTCGATTGTCGATGCGGTGACGTTCCTGAAAAATCAGCTGGCAAAGCTGCAGAGGGAAATTGACGATCACATCGATAGCCATCCCGATTTAAAGGACGACCGGACGCTGCTTCAGAGTATTCCCAGCGTAGGCCCGCAAGTGGGCAACAACCTGTTGAGCGTGATGCATAACCATCAATTCCGCTCTGCCGAACAGCTTGCCGCTTACTTGGGACTGGTGCCCGTCGAACATCAGTCCGGCTCATCTGTCCGCGGCAAAGCCCGCCTGTCCAAGGCCGGCCCCGCAAGAATCCGTGCCGTGCTTTACATGGCCGCTGTGACCTCAATACAGCACAATCCTCATATCAAGGCGCTCTACCAGCGATTGCTCCCTCGAGGCAAAGCAAAAGCTCGCCCACCTTTGCTTCGGCGTGCTCAAAACCCGACAACCCTGTGCGCCTTGTTATGCCCATGAAGGTTGACGGGAGAGACGGTATCTACGGGGCTCACCCGTCATTCCCGCGTAGGCGGGAATCCAGAATGTAACGACGCTGGATTCCCGCCTACGCGGGAATGACGGTCACTGCGGGGTCGAGCCGCTGTTGAGCATTCCTGGCGTAGGCCCGCAAGTCGGCAACAACCTGTTGAGCGTGATGCATAACCATCAATTCCGCTCTGCCGAACAGCTTGCCGCTTACTTGGGACTAGGGCCCGTCGAACATCAGTCCGGCTCATCTGTCCGCGGCAAAGCCCGCCTGTCCAAGGCAGGCCCCGCAAGAATCCGTGCCGTGCTTTACATGACCGCCGTGACCTCAATAAAGCACAATCCTCATATCAAGGCGCTCTGCCAGCGATTGCTCGCTCGAGGCAAAGCAAAAATGGCCGCCATCGGCGCCGCCATGCGAAAACGCGTCCACCTTTGCTTCGGCGTGCTCAAAACCCGACGACCCTATGCGTCTTGTTATGCCCATGAAGGTTGACGAGAGAGACGGTATCTACCCCTGCGCCCCAAACGCCAGTTTCTTCAACCGGAACAACTGATCGCGCGCCGCCCCGGCTTCTTCGAATTCCAAATTCCGCGCGTGTTCCTGCATCGCTTTTTCAAGGCGTTTGATTTCGCGGGCAAGGTCTTTTTCGCTCATCGATTCCACCCGCGCTTCCTCCACCACGTCGCGCTTCAATTCTTCATCGGGCTGATACACACCATCGATGATGTCTTTGATGCGCTTCACCACCCCCCGCGGAGTAATGCCGTTGGCTTCATTAAAGGCAAGCTGCTTGGCGCGTCGCCGTTCGGTTTCCTCGATCGCGGCCTCCATCGAATCGGTCATGCGATCGGCATATAAAATCGCTCGGCCATTGAGATTGCGCGCCGCCCGGCCGATGGTCTGAATCAATGATCGCGTCGAACGCAAGAAGCCCTCTTTGTCGGCATCCAGAATCGCCACCAAAGACACCTCGGGAATATCCAAGCCCTCGCGCAAAAGATTGATGCCCACAAGCACATCAAAAGTCCCCAGGCGCAAATCGCGGAGGATCTCCACCCGCTCCACGGTATCGATATCCGAATGCAGATAGCGCACGCGAATGCCATTTTCGGTCAGATAATCGGTGAGATCTTCCGACAGCCGCTTGGTGAGCGTGGTCACCAGCACCCGCTCGCCCGCAGCCACCCGCAGCTTGATCTCGCCCAGGAGATCATCCACCTGCGTGACCGCCGGGCGCACCAGCACTTCCGGGTCAACGAGCCCGGTCGGGCGCACCAGCTGCTCGACCACCTGGCCCTGATGCTCGCCCTCATACACGCCGGGCGTGGCCGAGACAAACACCGTCTGCGGCATCAGCCGCTCGAATTCCTCGAATTTGAGCGGCCGGTTATCCATCGCAGAGGGCAGCCTGAAACCGTATTCGACCAGATTTTCCTTGCGCGAGCGGTCGCCCTTATACATGCCGCCGACCTGCGAAACAGTGACATGCGATTCATCGATAAACATCAAGCCATCAGGCGGCAGATAGTCAATCAGCGTCGGCGGCGCATCGCCCGGCGCGCGGCCGGAAAAATGCCGCGAGTAATTTTCAATGCCCTTGCAAAACCCAAGCTCGGCCAGCATTTCCAGATCAAAGCGGGTGCGCTGCTCGATGCGCTGCGCCTCCACGAGCTTGTTATTGGAATAGAAAAATTCACTTCGATCCCGCAGCTCCGCCTTGATGCCCTCAATAGCCCGCAGCACCGTGGCGCGCGGCGTCACATAGTGGCTCGAGGGATACACCGTAAAGCGCGACAACCGCTGCTTCAAATGCCCGGTGAGCGGATCAAACACTGTGAGCTTTTCGATCTCATCATCAAAAAGCTCAATGCGAATGGCGTGTTCGGCGTTTTCTGCCGGGAAGATATCAATCACATCACCGCGCACCCGAAAATGCCCGCGCTGAAAATCGATGTCATTGCGCTCGTATTGCATGGTGGTGAGCCGCGCGATCACATCGCGCTGGCCCATTTTTTCGCCCTCGCGCAGATGCAACACCATGCTGTGATAATCCACCGGATCGCCAATGCCGTAGATCGCGGAAACAGTAGCCACAATCACCACATCGCGCCGCTCCATCAGGCTCTTGGTGGCCGACAAGCGCATCTGCTCGATGTGTTCATTGATCGAGGAATCCTTCTCGATGAATAAATCCCGCGAGGGCACATAGGCCTCGGGCTGGTAGTAGTCGTAATACGAAACGAAATACTCCACCGCGTTATTCGGGAAAAACTCCCGAAACTCGGCATAGAGCTGGGCGGCGAGCGTTTTATTCGGCGCCATCACCAAAGCCGGGCGGCCCAGCCGTGCGATCACATTGGCGGCGGTGTAGGTTTTGCCCGAGCCGGTGACGCCGAGCAGGGTTTGAAACATGAGCCCGTCTTCAATGCCCTCCACCAGCGCGGCAATGGCCTGCGGCTGATCCCCCGCCGGCGGGAAGGGCTGCTCGAGTTCAAAAGGGCTGTTGGGAAACCTGACGATCACGGATAGAATGCGGGGTTTGCTGGGTTGAGCGGCGCGGCGGTTAAGCTTTTTCAAGGCTTTTTTGCCACCCACGAAAGCCCGCAAAGTGTATCACGCAGATTGAATCACTCCTTCGACGTTCATCCGTTTTAAAAAGCAGGATTGCCCATCATGACTCTCTCCACCCGTGTTCAAGCGATCAAGGAATCGCCCACCCTGGCTGTCACCGCCCGTGCTGCAAAGCTCAAGGCTGAAGGCCGCGACATCATCGGCCTGGGCGCCGGCGAGCCCGATTTCGACACCCCGCGTCACATCAAGGACGCCGCCATCAAGGCGATTAACGATGGCTTCACCAAATACACCCCGGTGGGCGGCATCCCCGGCCTGAAAAAAGCCATCGTCGCCAAATTCAAGCGCGACAACGGCTTTGACTACACCGAAAAACAAGTCATCGTCGGCGTGGGCGGCAAGCAGTGCATCTTCAATCTCGCGCTCGCGGTGCTGAACCCCGGCGACGAAGTCATCGTCCCCGCGCCCTACTGGGTGTCGTACGCCGACATCGCGCTGGTGGCCGAAGCCAAACCCGTGATCATCAACTGCGGCATCGAACAAGGCTTCAAGCTCCTGCCCGCGCAACTCGAAGCGGCGATCACGCCGAAGACCAAACTCTTCATGATCAACAGCCCCTCCAACCCCACGGGTGCAGTCTATACGCTGGATGAGTTGAAGGCCTTGGGCGAAGTGCTGAAGCGCCACCCCCATGTGCTGGTCGCCACCGACGACATGTATGAGCATGTGAATCTCTCCGGCGAGAAATTCGTGAACATCCTCAACGCCACGCCTGAGCTTAAAGACCGCTGCATCGTGTTGAATGGCGTGTCCAAAGCCTACTCCATGACCGGCTGGCGTATCGGCTACGCCGCGGGCCCGGAAGCCATCATCAAGGCGATGGAAATTCTGCAATCGCAATCCACATCCAACCCCACCTCGATCTCGCAAGTCGCCGCGCAAGCCGCGCTCGATGGCGATCAGTCCTGCATCGAACCCATGCTCAAAGCCTTCCGCGAGCGTCACACCTATGTGGTGGAGCGCTTCAACAAAATGCGTGGCTTGAAGTGCATCTTCGCGGGTGGCGCGTTCTACGCCTTCCCCGACGCCCGTGAAGCCATCGACAATCTCCACAAGGCTGGCACCATCGCCGCCGCCACCGACATGGCCTTGAGCGAATACCTGCTCGAATCCACCGGTGTGGCTGTGGTGCCCGGCTCGGCATTTGGCGCGGAAGGGTATTTCCGCATCTCGTTTGCCACCTCGATGGAAAATCTCACCAAGGCGCTCGATCGTATCGAAAAGGCGTTGGCCTGATCGGTTGTCGTTTGGGGTGGGTAATGGGTTACCCGCGCGTTGGTCGCTACGATCTGCAACGCGTGGGGGGCAAGTCACCCAGCGCGTGGAACCCTCGGCCAGGAAATTTTTTTTCATTTACGCAGCCGAATGTATTGACGATTACAGAGAGTGAATTTAATATTCGCGCCTCTTCCCCGATAGCTCAGTCGGTAGAGCGCCGGACTGTTAATCCGTAGGTCCCTGGTTCGAGCCCAGGTCGGGGAGCCAAATTAAATAGCCCGCAGCAATGCGGGCTATTTTTTTACTCATGCTTTTTCACAGTTCCTCTTCCCGAGGCCTTGTCTTATCTTTCCCTAATGACAAGTGATACCCAGTTCGGGGCCTTTAGCACCAGCAACACGCCGCACACGCACAAAAAAAGCCCTCCCCTTCAGCCATCAGGCCTTTAGGGAAGGGCGATCTTTTGAAGCCGCTGCGAAAACCTCGGGCTTACTTCTTGTCCACAACCTCAGTGGTTTCAGGGTCGAAGTACACCACCACTTGCTTGCCCGCTTTGTCCTTGCCTTTCAACTCAAAACATTTGCCGGCACTGATATCCAGGCTCTCCACCTGATAGCCCTGCGCCTGCAGTTCTGCTTCGAAATAAGTTGGGCTGACCCACTTCTCCTCCGGAGCATTGCAAGTGGGGGCTGCCAAAGCACTGAAAGAAGCCGCGCCAGCGGCGATCATGACAAGCATCTTTTTCATTTTCTCATCCCTTGATTAAATCCCCCCGCCCAGGAAATTTGAGCGAAGGCGATCGCCAGTGTAGTGGAAAAATCTCAGGATGAAACACCTTGCATCACACATTCGACATCACCCTCGCCGGCTCAATAACCAACCCAACATCACCCCCACGCCGGCCACCACCGCAACCGCGCGCCAAGGGTGGCGATGAATCATATTTTCAGACTGCGCGCGCGCTTTACTCGTGGTCTGCGCCACACGCGCCTTAGCAGCGCCCAAGCCCAACCCCGCCGCTTCGCTGGCATCCCTCATCACCGCATTTACATCCTGCACCAAAGCCTTCAGATCCGGCTGCAGCCGCTCACGCGCCGACATGCCCACTGCCGCCGCTGTGCCATTGAATTCCTCTGCCTTCATCGCACCCTCCGTTTGCAATCACGCCCCGCCCTTTGCTCTGGCGTGGTTTGAGTCTGCGCTTCGCGGCGCAGCCAACACACTGCAAAATGTCACGAAAAACCGGCACACTATCGCCCGTTGGTCAGGCCGTG
>JBEAUN010000317.1:0-4133 GCA_041161415.1 Pseudomonadota bacterium
ACATGGGGCCGCTCACGGGGGGCGGCGTGCGCGCGATCTCGCTGGCGAATATCGAACAATTTTTGAATCGTGCCAGCATGGCGCGGCCCTCCGAGGGCGGTGGAAAAAGTGCGCTGGGGCATATCATGCAGATCGATCAGGATATCGCCCAAGCAGCGAACCGCATCGGCCGCGATGCCAAAATGACTATGGAATTTCCCAAGGGCGCCTTTGGTGAATCGGTGAAGACCGCTTCACGGCTCATTGAATCCGGCGCCGGGGTCGGGGCGATTTGTTTGACCTTGAATGGCTTTGACACCCACCAAAATCAGGCCGGCAGGCACGCGGCCTTGCTGCGGGAGCTGGCCGAGGGCATCGCTGCGCTGAAAACCGCGCTCGTGGCCCAAGGCCGATGGGAGGACACCCTAGTGCTGACCTACGCCGAATTCGGCCGTCGCGCCAAGGAAAACCAAAGCGGCGGCACAGATCACGGCACTGCGAGTATGCATTTTGCATGCGGCGGGGCGGTGCGCGGTGGCCTTTACGGCAGCTACCCCTCACTCACCGATCTGGATGGCACCAGCAATCTTCGCCACACGCTGGATTTCCGCAGCATCTACACCACGGTGCTCAATCGCTGGTGGGGCATGAATGCGCAGAGCGTGCTGGGCACGAAGCACAGCGAGGTCGGGTTTTTGAAAGTGTGAGGAATGTGGGGGGCGCTTAACCCAACAGCGCCAAATCCGCTTCCGTCATCACGCGCCATTGGCCGTCGATGCGGCCTTCGAGCGGCTGGTAGGCGGCTTTGTAGCGCATCTTGCGGCTATCGCGAATCCAGTAACCGAGATACACAAAAGGCAGGCCCAAAAGGCGCGCCTGATTGATCTGCCACAAAACGCCGTAGCTCCCCAGGCTGCGTGAGGCGTAGGCTGGGTCGAAAAAGGTATACACCGAGGACAACCCATCAGTGAGCATATCGATGATGCTCACCATCATGATTTTTCCGTCTTCGCGGAATTCCACCAAGCGGGAGTCTACTGTCGATTGCAGTAGGAAGTGCGCGTATTGCTCGCGGCTGTCCTGGTCCATGCCGCCATCGGTGTGGCGGGTGCGCTGGTAGTGTTGATACAGCGCGTAATGCTCTTCCTGGTAGGTGAGCGGCCGCTCTTGTGCGGTGAGGCCTTGATTGCGACGCAGGGTGCGTTGTTGGCTGCGATTGGGTCCAAAATCGGCCACATTCACGCGCACCGGCACGCAGGCCTTGCAGGTGTCGCAGTAGGGGCGGTAGGTGAAAATCCCGCTCCGGCGAAAGCCATTTTTCACCAGCTCGGAGTACACCACGGTATCGATCAGGTGGCTGGGTGTGGCCACCTGCGAGCGGGCATTGCGGTCGGGAAGGTATGAGCAGCTATAGGGCGCAGTGGCGTAAAACTGGAGTTGAAAGCGTGATCGGGGCAGGTCGTTAAGCCGTGTCATGTTTCACCGTTTCGAAAAACTGCGCGCAGGCTTCTCTTGGCCATTTGCCGGCGGAGACGCCTTCGGTGGTCCAGCGCGCGAGGTTCTCGCAAAACTCGGCGCGTGGGATTTCCGTGGCGCCCATCGACAGCAAATGCTCGGTTGTCATTTGGCAATCTATCACGGCAAAACCGCGTTGCTCAAGATATCGGGCCAAGTGGGCGAGCGCAATTTTCGACGCGTCATTTTCACGCGAGAACATCGATTCCCCAAAGAACACGCGGCCGAGCGCCACGCCATACAGCCCCCCGATGAGTCGCCCATTGCGCCATGTTTCCACGCTATGGGCGTGACCCTCCTCATGCAGCCGGCAGTAGGCCGCTTGCATCTCGGGCGTGATCCAGGTGCCCGCACCCGGGCGCCTCGGTGTGGAGCAGCCGCTCACCACTTCGGAGAAGGCATGGTCGAGGCGAATGTCGTAATCATGTTTGCGCAAGGTCTTGCGCAAGGAATGCGACAACCGGATGCTATGCGGAAACAACACGGTGCGTGGGTCGGGCGACCACCACAAAATAGGCTCGCTGGCGCTGTACCAGGGAAAGATGCCGCGCTGGTAGCCAGCCAGCAATCTTTCAGATGACAAATCACCGCCCGCAGCGAGCAGCCCGTTGGGCTCGCGCAGAGCTTTTGAGACAGGCGGAAATTCAGGGGCGCTGCCAAGCCAGGGGATCATCTCTCGCTCCTTGTGCGGTAGCCGGTGTGGAGACGAAGTATACGGTGAGCCGGGGGTGGACCGGGCTCGGGCAGATGGACTAGGCCGGTGGTCAGGATTGCAGAGGGTTAGTTAGAAACTTCGTCAGTCATTCGCCGCGCGCCATTGAAGCGCTGCGCCCAGTAGCGGATACGCATGTCTTCTACCCGCACTACGCCACCTTCCGAAGGCGCATGGACGAACTTATTGTCGCCCAGATAAATACCCACATGCGAGAAGGCCGCACGCATGGTGTTGAAGAAGACGAGATCACCAGGCTTCAAATCCTCAATGCGCACCTGCTGCCCCAAACCGGACATTTCCTTGGCTGTGCGGGGGAGGTGGAGGCCCAATGCATCCTGAAACACCCGGCGCACCAGGCCGCTGCAGTCAAAGCCGTTTTCAGGGGAGTTGCCGCCGAAGCGATAGCCCACGCCGAGAAACGCAAGCGCGGAATCAGCAAGGCTGGTGGCGCTGGCCGCAGCCCGCTCGAACAATGAAGCCTGTGCCCGCGCGTAGGTGGAGGCATCAAACGCGGGCGCAGACGGCTGAATTTCAGGCTCGGCTGAGATTGCGGTGCTCTGGTGAAGAACAAAAAGCCCCGCAAAAACAGCAGCCAGCAAAACTTTGCGTTTTCGCATGGCCGGGAATATAGGCGCATTGACGGCTTTTTGTAAAGCCTGGGTCTTCCCCAGGCCCTTGCCGTGGCTCTCGCATTTCGGTGAAACGCGGGTATAGTGTTTCACCGAATGTTGTTCAAAATCCTCTCGCGCTTAATGCCCTGCAGCCGGGCGCAAACTTGCCTTAAATTTTTTGCGTCGGGGGTACGCTGCGGGCTTTGGCGCGATGGGTTTTGAACAGCATTCCTGGCTTTCCCAACCTGTGCGATTTTCACGGAAGACTGCATCGATGGAGCAGAAGAGCAGCAGCGAGCCTCGCCCCCGCGTTCTGGTGGTGCATGAGTCACGCATCATGCGTGCCTCGGTCACGCGCCACATCAAACACCGTTACGATTGCCTCGAAGCCATCGATCTCGAGTCGGGCTGGAAGATGCTCTCGGACGACCCCGGCATCGAGGTGGTGATCACGGATTTATCGCTGCCGCAGGAGGAGGGGGTGCAGTTTGTGTCCCGCGTATTGGCGAGCGATGTGGCCCGTGTGGCTGCTACGCCGGTGTTGTTGATGGTGAGTGAAGACGGCCACGCCGCCAACGAAATCGAGGAAGCCCGCCAGCGTGCGCTGGCGGCTGGCGCGGTGGATTTCGTGAGCAAGGCGACCAGCGGCGTGGAAATGTTGGCACGCATTGCCTCGGCGCTCAACATCGCTCGGTTGCGCGCCGGGCTGTTGGCGCATGATGCGCTGAGCGCGCTTCACCTGCCGATCGACCCCAGCAGCGGCCTGATGACGCAGGAATATCTCGAGGTGGCCGGGCAACAAGTGTTTTCCTCTGCCTACCGCAACCAGACCGAGCTTACCGCCTTGGCGATCGCAATCGACGGCTTGCCTGTAATTGATGCGCGCTTCGGGGTGGTGCTGGGGCCTGTGATTTCGCGCGAGATCTCGGTGCTGATGGCCCGCTGCCTGCGCCGGGAGGATATCCTCGCTTGCGTTGACACGGGTCGTTTCATGGCGCTATTGCCGGGCATCGCGATCGCGGATTTGGTTGAGGTGGTGGCGACGATGCAGGCGCGGCTCGCCGCCACGGTGATGCGCTACCAAAGCGAGATCGTGCAGGTCACGGTGTCGGTCGGGGCGGCGAGTTGTCTTGCTGATTTGCCGCGTGACGTGAAGCAGCTTAAGGAAATAGCCCAACGTCGGCTGATCGAGGCGATGGCGGGAGGGGTGGGGCAGTATGTGGGGCCCGAGCCACTGCCCGCCACCACGCTCGATGTGGCGATGGATGACGATAGCATCGACCAAGCGTTGAAGCTCTTGCAAGACAAAAATC
>JBEAUN010000259.1:0-3639 GCA_041161415.1 Pseudomonadota bacterium
GGCTGTGCTCGTGCGCGCTCGCCGGGCGGCGAAAAAGCTGCTCAGGAGTGCGCCGCATTCAGCAGCCATCACCCCGCCTTGCATCTGCGCGTGGTGGTTGAGGCGCGTTTCAGAAAAGACATCGAGCACGCTGCCGCACACGCCGGTCTTGGGGTCGGCGGCGCCGAACACCACGCGCTTGATGCGGGCGTGCATCATGGCACCGGCGCACATCAAGCAAGGCTCGAGCGTGACAAAAAGCTCGCAATCCACCAGCCGGTAATTGCCCAAAACCCGCGCCGCTTCGCGCATGGCGACTACTTCGGCATGCGCCGTGGGGTCGTGGCGGGCGATGGGCTGATTAAAGCCGCGCGCGATGATCACACCGTCTTTGACCACCACTGCGCCCACTGGCACTTCATCGAGCGCCGCGGCCTCCCGCGCCAGGGAAAAGGCTTCAGTCATGAATTCAAGATCGCGGGAATCAGCAGGCATGTTGCTTTGGGCCAGAGGGAATCACAAGATTCTAACCCAGGCGGGGCGGGCTTTAGCAGGGGTGTTGCATCAACACGCCAACTTCAAATCAAACCCGCCGGATTAGGCCGAAAGACACTGGTGACCACCCTAATACAGGTTTAAATTGGAAGTGCGCACTGCCCATTTCAACCTCACCGAAGGCACATGCATTACACATAAATGGCCGTGCTGAAACGTGCAGTTTTTGTCATGCAGGTCTTTTGCAAGGGAGCCTAAAAATGATCACCATCATGCTCATGGCCGCAGCCCTTCAACCCGTGGCAATGGCCAGCGATTTCACCGAGGCCGAACTCAAGCATTATTTCCGCGTCTGCGATCGAAACGCGAGCGAGCTGATGCTTGATGACGCCGATGGCGCGAATTGCTCGGTTGTGTATGAAGAACTCAAGCGTCGTGTTTTCAACGGCGACAGTCGCGCGCTGCTGGAATGGTGGCGCACAGACAAGCAGAAGTAATTTCTCCCGCCCCGGGGGCTGATGCCCCCGCGTATTTCCCGGCAGGGCGCATCCTGCGGCCTTAGCCCATCCGGGCCAGCACATTCTCGCGGCCGAAGGCCTCGAGCACAGCATCGATCGCGGGAGTCTGCGTCTGCCCGGTGAGCAGCACACGCAGCGGAATCGCAAGCTGCGGCATTTTCAAGCCGTGATCTGCCAGCGTTTCCTTGATCGCCGCGCTGATCGACGGCCGCTGCCACTCAATCACCGCAAAGCGCTTGGCGAGCGCATCGATCGCCTGCCGGGTGGTGGCGTTGATGTGCTCTGCCAACAGCGCGGGCTCGGGGTGAATGCGGGTGTAGAAGGGATTCAGGGAATCAGCCAGCTGATTCAAAGTCGCTGCACGATCTTTGTAAAGCGCGATCAAGGGCCCCAAAGCCGGGCCACCAGCCACAGCCACACCGGTGCGGCCCAGCCGCTTTTCCACTTCCAGCGCCAGCCGCCCCTCATCCGCGAGCTTGAGGTAATGGGCATTGAGCCAATTCAACTTTTCAGTGTTGAACTGCGCGGCGGACGGCGTGATGTGATCGAGATCGAACCACGCGATGAATTGCTGCATCGAGAAGACTTCATCATCGCCATGCGACCAGCCCAGGCGCGCGAGGTAATTCAACACCGCCTCAGGCAGATAGCCGTCCTCGTCATACTGCATCACGCTCACCGCGCCGTGGCGCTTGGAGAGCTTTTGCCCGTCATCACCCAGGATCATCGACAGATGGGCATACACCGGCACTTCCGCGCCCAGCGCGGCGAGAATGTTGATTTGCCGCGGGGTGTTATTCACATGGTCATCGCCGCGAATCACATGGCTGATGCGCATATCCCAGTCATCCACCACCACGCAGAAATTGTAAGTGGGCGTGCCATCGGCGCGGGCGATGATGAGATCGTCAAGCTCGGCATTGCTGATTTCAATGCGGCCCTTGACGGCATCATCCCAAGCCACCACGCCCTCTTGCGGATTGCAAAAGCGCACCACGGGCTTTACGCCTTCGGGTGGTGGCGGCAGGGTTTTGCCCGGCATGGGGCGCCAGCGGCCGTCATAGCGCGGCTTTTCGCCGCGAGCGCGCTGGGCGTCGCGCAGGGCATCGAGCTCCTCGCTTTGCATGTAGCAGTAATACGCCTGGCCGTTGGCGAGCATCTGGGCGATCACCTCGCGGTAACGGTCCATGCGCTTCATCTGATAAAACGGGCCTTCGTCGTAGCCAAGCCCCAGCCATTCCATACCATCGAGAATCGCTTGCGTGGCCTCGGGCGTAGAGCGCTCCACATCAGTGTCTTCGATGCGCAAAATAAAATCGCCGCCGTGGCGACGGGCATAGGCCCAGGCGAAAAGCGCGGTGCGCGCGCCGCCGATATGCAAGAAGCCGGTGGGGCTAGGGGCAAAGCGAGTACGAATACGAGAGGCCATGTCAGCGGGTCATAAAAATCGGGCCGCGGATTTTAACCAATCCGGGCCGCGAGGATAAAGCTCGTTTAGATTTCAGGCGGGAAGCAAGGGCGGGGTCAAAAGCCGCCCTTAACCCAGCACTTCCAGCCCGCCCATATAAGGCCGCAGCACCGGCGGCACCGCCACCGAGCCATCGGCGCGCTGATAATTTTCCAACACCGCCACCAGCGTGCGGCCCACCGCGAGGCCGGAGCCATTCAGGGTGTGCAGCCACTCGTTTTTGCCTTGCTCGTTTTTGAAACGCGCCTGCATCCGCCGGGCCTGGAAGGCTTCAAAATTGCTGCACGAGGAAATCTCGCGATAGGTGTTTTGTGCGGGCAGCCACACTTCGAGGTCATAGGTCTTGGCCGCGGAAAAGCCCATGTCACCCGAGCAAAGCACCATGCGCCGATACGGCAGGCCCAGCCGCTCGAGGATGATTTCGGCATGGCGGGTGAGCGCCTCGTGGGCTTCCCAGGATTGGGCGGGATGCACCATCTGCACGATCTCGACTTTATCGAATTGATGTTGGCGAATCATGCCGCGGGTGTCCTTGCCATAGGCGCCCGCCTCGGAGCGGAAACACGGCGAGTGGCAGACAAACTTGGCGGGCAAGGCGCTGTGGCTGGTGAGGGTGTCCCGCAGGATGTTGGTTACCGGCACTTCCGCGGTGGGAATGAGGTAGAGCTTTTCGCCGTTTTCGCGGGCGATATGAAACAGATCCTGCTCGAATTTCGGCAGCTGGCCGGTGCCGAACATGCTGTCGGCATTGACAAGATACGGCACATAGACCTCGGTGTAGCCATGCTCGGTGGTGTGCACATCGAGCATGTACTGCGCCAGCGCGCGATGCAGCCTCGCCAGCGGGCCGCGCAGCAAGGAAAAACGTGCCCCGGAAAGCTTGGCCGCAGATTCGAAATCCAGCCCACCCATGCGCTCGCCAAGCTCCACATGATCGCGCGGCGTGAAGTCGAATTGCGTCGGCGTGCCAAAGCGCGAGATCTCGATATTGTCGGCATCGGATTTACCCACCGGCACACTTTCATGCGGCAGATTGGGCAGCGTGGCGAGGAAGTCATTCATCTTCGCCAGCAGCACCGCGAGCTTGTCTTCATTGGCTTTGAGCGCCTCGCCCAACCCGCCGACTTCGGCCATGACGCTGGCGGTGTCCTCGCCGCGGGATTTGCGCTGGCCGATCTC